>RGZZ01000420.1 GCA_010028905.1 Pseudomonadota bacterium
CGCGAACGGCGTCTACAGCTCGCGTGACATCGATCGCGAGCAGGGCCTCACCCACAGCCTCGCCGATGGCAAGCAGATCAGCGACAGCGACCGTCAGCGCCGCAACGCCGACGGCATCTGGCCGAACAAGGCCGACATCACCCGCAAGGATGGCCGCCGCATCGAAGCGCAGCTCGAGGGCAGCCGCCTGAACGGCCTGAGCGAGACGTTCCCTGCGTCTGGCGACAGCGCCGCGCGCCAGGTGAAGTGGAACCGTGACGGCAGCGGCCAGTGGCAGTCGGACGAGCAGCCGCCGCGCATCCGCAAGAGCATGGACCTGATGCCCGACGGCGGCCTGCGCTACGTCGACGAAAAGAACCAGCGCGTGATCGAGCACACCGACGGACGCCGCGAAATCACCGCCGACGGCGTGACCCGCGCCTTCGGCGCCGACAACGCGATCACGCGCGTGACCCTGGCCGACGGCCGCTCGCGCTCGTTCGACTACAAGGACGGCAAGCTCTCGTCGATCACCGACACCGACAAGGCGGGTCGTCAGACCTGGACCCGCGAGGGTGACAGCAACGACTTCACCACGCCGGGCGTCGATCACAAGCGCCAGGTCATGGGCAAGCCACACGAAGACGGCAGCTACGGCTACGTCGCGTGCAACGGCGACACGTGCGAGCAGAAGACGGCTCCCGTGGGCGAGGCCCGCGAGAACGCCGGGGTCAAAGGCGTCGACGGCAAGCCTGTCGACGGTCTCGTCGGCCCCGGCACCGACAACAAGATCAACCCGCAGCCTCCTGTCGATACCAACCTGCCGGCAGACGCCGTGGCGGCCCAGCAGGCCTTCCTCGATTCCGCCAAGCAGGCCGGGCTCGATTCAAAGCGGCTCGACGGCTACATGGCCGATTTCGCCGAAAACGCCAAGAAGTACGGCTACTCTGCCGATCAGATCGTTCGCACCTTCAACAACCTCAACACCCTGCTCACCTCCCCCGAGAAGAGCCCCCTCTACACCCCCGAGCAGCGCAAGAACCTCGTGGAGACGGCGATGCACAACATCGCCCGTCCCACCGAGATCGATCAGGGCTACCACCCCACCTGCAACGTCACCACCCTCGAGATCTACAGCGCGGCGCGTCACCCTGAGGAGTACAGCCGCCTGGTGAAGGAAATCGGGCTGACGGGCTCGTGGAAGACCTCTGACGGCAAGACCGTGACGCCTCCCGCCAACGCACTCAAGCCCGGCGACGACGAGACCAACTACGATCTCGACAAGCCGAGCAGCGGCAAGCGCAACTTCGCCAGCCAGGTGATGGAGATGACCCTCATCAACGGCACCTACCAGACGGGTGGCAAGGGCGACAAGTGGAAGGACCGCAGCTACGTGATGGACAAGATCTCGTGGCAGCGCGAGGGCGCTGGCTCGGTGAAGATCGGCGAAGACCGCATCGCCGACCGCAACGGCCGTCCCATCAGCAACAAGGACAGCGGCCCAGACTTCTCACAAGACGACATCGTGACGGCGTCGAAGATGATGCTCGGCAAGGAAAACCCGATGCCGTACCTCGGCGCCCCCTACTCCACCAACGGAGGTCGCACCTGGAACTACGATCTCCCCTCGACGAACCGCCTGATGGATCTGAAGGCCAATGGCAGCTTCCCCCTCGGCGTGTCGACGATGGGCGGCGCCCACGTGCAGACCATCCACGACGTGAAGGTCGGCCAGGACGGCAAGACCTACGTCAAGCTCGACAACCAGCACGGCGCCAAGCATGACGGCTGGGTGACCCTGCCCGATCTCCACCGCACGATGCGCACGGGGGTTGAGCTGACGCCCGCCATCCCGTTCGACAAGGTGCCCGACTGACCCCAGCCAGGCCGAGCTGAAGACAGAGGAGATTCACACCGATGAACAACACCGCGCAGCTGCTCATCCTGGCCGACAGCCGCACCCCGCTTCCCGATGCGCAAGCCGTGGCAAGTGGCACGCTGCTGTCGACCGACTCCATCGTGGGCATTCCGCTGAAGCGTGAAGCGCTTCACCGATGGGCCGCCCAGAACGGCATCGATCTCGACGGCGAGAGCGTTGTCGAGGTCGAGGCCGACACCGATCCGGGCTTCCTGGTTGACGCCATCATCCAGAAGCTTCGCCAGCACGATGCCTTCCACGTGCTCACCCTCGACACGTCGCTGCTGAACGACCTGGCCATCACCGAGGCGCTACGCGACGCGGGAAGGCCCTACGGCCTGGTCTTCCACGACGTCGATGCGCCCGTCGGCGAAGCGCAGGGCGACAGCGCGTCGTGGGCCGCAGCGTCGCCTGACAGTCCGCCGCCCTTCGTGCTGAACCTCACGCCGCAGTAGGCTGCGAGCTGGGCTCCGATGAGCTTTCTGCAATCGTGCCTCACGTCGCAGCGACGACACCGAATCACACCACAGGAAGCGCGCAGACAGGCAGAGCGCGTTCTCGACGAGTGGCGTGAAGAGATCGATCGCGTTGCTGCGCTCGACGGCTCAGAGCAAGATGTTGCCATCGAGGCGGGGCGGGTCGTGCTGATCTCGGTCAACGAGTCAGAGGCCCTGCGCAGCACCCGCTACATCGCCTACAACCGCCAGCCAGGCAACAAAGAGGTCTTGTGGAACGAGACCCGCGACACGGAGACGTGCGAATGCGCTCCGGAGGTCTCTTCAACCACGACCCAGGCGACACGCGAGCCGAAGGGCACGCGCGTCATCTGCGACACCTCGCTGGGAGGGCTGGCAACGGATCACGTCGATGCGTACATGGACGCATCGGGGCACGGCTGGTACTGCCACGACACGCACATCGGCAGCCAGAACCAGACGGTTCGCCAGCGGTTCTGACCCGTCGCACGAAGGGCCAGACGCGGGCGGCGGCATTCGCTCAGCCTTCTGGCGACCAGTCATCGCCCGGCGTGGTGCTGGGCACGTAGTCGTCGGTATCAAAGACCCATTCCTCCCCATGCGCGCCATCGTGCGAGGTCTCCTCGTGATGAATCGGGGTGTCGGAGTGCGCCCCACCATCAGGGGGATGCCCATCCGCAGCGCCGTCGTGATCGACGTCGACCTCCACCACGGTGACCTCGCCGTCGGGTTGCACCTCGA
Source organism: Pseudomonadota bacterium (assembly GCA_010028905.1). Lineage (NCBI taxonomy): Bacteria > Pseudomonadati > Pseudomonadota > Pseudomonadota bacterium. The sequence goes on from RGZZ01000420.1 coordinate 3,115, forward strand.
TGTGCTCGGCGTGCAGCACGTGGCCCTCGGAGTCGACCTCGACCACCTCACCGTGGGCATGCCCATCGGCGTCGATCTCGACCTCTACAACGGTGACGTGGCCCTCTGCGTCTGTCTGCGCAGCGTGGATCTCGGTGTGCCCGTCGGCGCGCTCGGTGAACGTCACCACGGTGGCGTCGCCTCCACCTGCATCGGACGCGATGAGCTCGGAATGCGGCGCGCCTTCCGCGGGGGCGTGCGGCGCGCTGGACGGCTCCGCATGCGATCCCGCATCGACAGGCGCAGACCCGCTCGGCTCTCCCCCGAGAGGACTCGAGGGGTCGATGCCCTCTGACGACTGACTTCCGGTGATGGCTTCCATGGCTGTCTCTCTCCTGACCTCGCCCTCGTGGACGAACATTCACATCTCTCTGCCCAGAGCATACACCGCCGGACGAGACAGAGCTGTAACCGATCTCACAACACGCCGATCTTCGGGATCAACGTTGCACGGGAAACGTGCCTCCGCAGCCCTTGCACTTGAGATGCACCCGCCCCTCCGGCGGGAGCTTCGCGCGAGCGACGCTGTAGGCACCGCCACAGCTCGGACAGCGGCCGCGAATGGTCTCTGCGTCAGACACCGGCGCCGGCGGGGACGACACCGCGCCCGGAGCCAGTGCTCCCTCCCCTGGCTGCGCTGCACCAGAGACAGGCGACGTCGCCCCCGAAGCACCTGCGCCTGCGGGCCTGGCCGCCGCCTTCAGGCGCTCGATGGCTTCGAGTGTCGCCCGCAGATCAGCCGACTGCGCCATGCGGGCTCGCGCAGCCAGGAAGACGGGCGTCTTCGAGTACTCGTCGAGCAGCCGAACCCGCCGTGACACATACGGGCTGCTCTGGGAGACGAACTCGTTCAGGCTCGAGACCTTGCCATCGAGATCATCCTGCTGCTTGAGCCACACATCGAGGTTGATCTGCTTGTACAGGTCGGGCGCGCGCAGGCTCATGAGAACGAGGGTCTTGCGCGCGATGTCGACATCGCCCACCACCAGGAGACCGGCACTGTCGGCAGTGACCTCTGACTGTCGCAGCCACGACATCAGCGGAAGCTCGATGGGCAAGGAGACCAGTCGCTTCACGTCGAGAAACCCAAGGAGCCCGCCCGCCATGAGGTTGTTGCTGTGCGACCCCGCCACGATCTGCGCCACGGTGCGATACATGGCGTGACCGCTCTTGGCGTGCCCCAGCTCCTTGGCGATGACGAACAGCAGCTCGATTTCTGTCAGGCTGCGGGCCAGCGAGCTGCCGAGCACGATGAAGCTGTCGGTGCCCGTTCCATAGGTATCTGAG
>RGZZ01000421.1 GCA_010028905.1 Pseudomonadota bacterium
GCATCCCCCGCTTCCGCGCCCACCTGCAACGCCCCCGTGGCGCTGGCCAGCCTCGAGCCCGCGAGCGCTCCCGTCGCTCGTGATGGCGTTCGCTCAGCCGCATCACGCGAGGTGGCCGAGCAATGCCACGCGGTCGTCTTCGGAAAAGGCACCCTCGAAGAGAAGACCGACGCCATCGCGGGGCTTCTCAATGACGCACTCCCCTCCACCCCATCGCCAGAGCCGTCGTGGACGAAGGCCACCCCAGAGCAGATCCGGCTCTTCGTGATGGAGACCCTCGAGCACACCGCCGGCATACGGAGGCTCGGCGACCTGCGCGGTCTCGACTTCTCGACGCACGACTTCGACGGCGACACGAGCAAGTTCAATCCGGAGATCACCCAGTTCCTCGCAAAGCCCGGTCGCGACGAGTCGGTGAAGTGGGCCATCCACGAGCACAACGCCACCGACCATCACGCCCTGTGGAACGACCCGTCGACCGCGGCCGCAGACCTGAAGGAGAGCGCCAGCGACGTCATCAACGCCTGGCGCATGACGCGCCGGGTCTACGACAAGCCCGGCTGGAGCTGGGAGAAGATCGAGGCTGTCATCGAGGCCGACCACGACGATGGCAAGCTCACATCAGCGCAGCGCGAAGCGCTCATCGACGCCATCCCGTTCCAGAAGCAGCTCGAAGCAGAGGGCGCACCGCCCGCATGAGCCACCCCCACGACGCGACCGCTGTGCCGCGGGTGGCAGAGCTGACGGTGGGCAGCCGCGTGGTCTTCGTCGGTGAGGCCGACGCCGGCTGCGCGGCAGACGATCCGCTCTACCAGCCCGTCGTCCCGGCCGGCCAGACCGGAATCGTGGTGAAGGTGGCGGAGCGCTACGTGCGAATCCGCCTCGACGACACGGTCCGCTTCCCCGACACCATTCGCCTGTGGGAACATGGAACGCTCCCCGATTCCGACACCGCCACGCTGGCCAGCGTTCGACCGCTTCCCTGACCGCAGCGCACGCCCTCCCTCGGGCCACGAGACGTCGCGCCCCCCGTCACGGCCCCTGCGCCCCATATCGCCGCGAGCTTCAATCACGCGTTCCGAGCGCCTCTTCCTCACCGCGTCGAACGGTTGAAGCACGTCTGGCTGATGAGAGCAGAGAAGCGGCACGACCAGCACTCACCTCCCCGCGCCTCGTCTAGCGTCGGCTCGTGACCCGGGCCTGGCAGCGCGGTGCCCGCGACGTCGAGGAACGCGCGCCGGCTCGCTTGCGCGCGGGCAGAGATGGGGAAGGAGCGGCCCTCGAACACGGTGGCAACGATGGCGATGTCCTTGAGATGCCGCGGGTCGACCGTCGACGGATCGGCCTCCAGCACCGTGAAGCTTGCGATCCTGCCGGGGGCGATGCTCCCCAGATCGTCCTCTTTGCGCCAGGACCACGCAGCCTCGGTGGTCACACCTCGCAGCGCAGTCATCACATCGATTCGCTGTTCGGGCGCCGCCACCCGACCCGATGCGGTCACGCGATTGACCGCGCACCACGCCAGGTAGAGTGGATCGGACGGCGCCATCGGCAGATCGGAGTGCAGCGAGTACGGAATCCCCCGCCTCACCACCGAACCCGCCCGAACCATGGCGTCAGCGCGCTCCGGACCGAGGCCTACGCGCGAGAACGCATCGGCAAAGCCCACGGGATAGTAGGGATTGGCGCTGACGATGAGGCCAAGCCGCTGGATGCGCGCGACCTGCGCCTCAGTAGAGCACGCGAAGTGAACGATGACCGACCGATGGGCGGCCCGTGGATTCTCCTTCATGCGCCGCTCGAATGTGTCGAGCACGGTCTCCAGGCCGAGATCGCCATTCACGTGGGTGTGGATCTGATAGCCTGAGTCCCAGAAGAGTTTGTTGGCCTGGTCGTAGTGATCCGGCGGCATGATCCACTGGCCCACGTGTCCGTCGAGGTAACCGTCCCGCATCTGCATCAGCTGCGAGATGATGGCCCCATCGCAGTAGAGCTTGACCTGATGATCGAGAAATGACACCTTTCCGGAAGGGGCCATCTGAAATGTCTTCTCGACCGCCGCCAGCGCACCGCCAGGGCCATACTGATCGAAGAGGGCGCGACCATCGGGAATGAAGAACGAGTAGAACGGCGTGCTCTCGGCGCCCAGGATCTTCCGGTAGAGCGCGAAGAGCTCAGGGTTCACCAGCGCGCCCGGCTCGCAGTACGCCGTCACACCGTGCTGATGCTCGAGGGCCACCATCTGACGCAGGCCTCTCTCGAGACGCTCTGGGGTCGCAAGCTTCGGAAGCAGCGCACCCACGACCAGTGTGAGGCCCTTCTCGTAGAAGTGCCCGGCATCATAATCGACCTGCGTGCTGGCAAGGCCGTGACCCTTGACGCTCTCGGCCGTGACCCCGAGCGCGCGGAGCGCCGCCGTGTTGAAGTAGAACTCATGACACGAGCGCGCCCAGACCGCGATGGGCCGGGTCGCGCTGATCTGATCGAGTACCCTGCGTGACAGGGGGCCATGCCAGAGCGGATGATATCCCCACGAGAACAGCCACGCCTCCGGCGCGCGCAAAGCGCGCTCTGCACGTCCCAGACGCGCGCGGTACGCCTCCTGGTCGGCGCACGCAGCAACCGTTCGATCCGGAAGCATCCATGCTTCGGGCGCGATGATCTCCACCGCAAGGGTGAGTGCGCCAAGGAGGGGGTGGAGATGCTGGTCGATGAGCCCCGGGATGAGAACCTGGCGCTTGTAGGTCTCGTCGACCACACAGGCCTGCCCCGCGAGCGCCTTCTTCACCGCGTCCAGGCTTCCCACCGCCATGACGCGGCCGTTGCGCACGGCGACCGCGGTGGCGGCCGGAAACCGCGCGTCCATCGTGACGATTCTCGCGGCCACGAAGATGCGCACGGGCTTGTCAGACACCAGCACGCTCTGGAGCAGCGCGCCGGCCTCGCCATCGGCGTGGGCGCGGGTGACGCAGACCAGCGTCACGACGAGCGCGATGAGCAACCGTGGCACCGAGGAGATCAAGGCTTGCTTCACGGGAAGGCTCCTCTCTCTGCGCCGGCCCCGTTCGACTCTCTCGTCGTGAAGAAAGATGGCCGGATTTTAACATCTTCGCAGTGACTTCTTCCCCCTCCCTCCCGTACACTGCTTAGAGGAGGGTTCCCCCTCGATGAGCGCGATGGGCAGGTCCCCTGGCGCTCCGCCGCATCGGAGGTTTGAAGATGGCCCTGCAAGTCGACCGCCCGTCCACCCATCGCCCGTTCCGCCCGTCCGCGACGAAGCCCGTCTCGGCTGCACCTGCTGATGCAACGCCCGCGAAGGAAGGCGACGAAGACGAGCCTGAGTCGAAGGTCGCGGTGCAGCTCGAAGCGCTGAACCTGCCCGACGTCTGGACCGCGGGATACACGGGCAAGGGCGTGGGCATCGCGGTCATCGACAGCGGCCTGAGCCTCCACGCAGACCTGCGCTCTCACACGGTGGCCTTCAAGGACTTCGTGAACGAGAACCGCCACCCGAACGATGACGCCGATCCGGCAAGCGCGTACGACGACGCGGGACACGGCACCATGGTGTCGACCGTTGCGGCGGGAGACGGCACCAACGGCATCTGCACCGGCGCGGCCCCTGGCGCCAACATCATCAGCCTCAAGGCCGTTGACGCAGGCGGCATGGCCTGGTCATCGAACGTGGTCAAGGCCATCCAGTGGGCTGTCGACAACAAGGAGCGCTACAACATCCGCGTGCTCAACATGTCGTTCTACCTCGACGACCCGGACCTTCAGGCCCAGGTTCCCGTGCTCCAGGCCATCGACAAGGCCGCGGCCGCCGGCATCATTCCCGTGGCCGCGGCGTCGAACGACGGCCCCGGCCCGCGCACGCTGCACACCATCGCGTCGTATCCGCGCGTGGTCACGGTGGCCGCCTCCAACGTCAAGGGCACCAGCGACATGAGTGACGACACCATCGCCTACTTCTCGAGCCGCGGCCCCGGCGACAGCGGCCAGATGAAGCCGGACGCAACGGCGCCGGGTGTGAACGTCACCGTGGGCACGGTCGATGGCACCTACCGCGAGGCCGATGGCACATCGTTTGCATCGCCCATCGCCGCGGGGGTCATCGCCACCTGGATCGAAGCCAACCCCTCGCTCACCGTCGATGACGTGCAGGACATCATCGCCGACACCTCCCGCCCCATTGACGGCTATGCCCACTACGACCAGGGCTACGGACAGATCGACGCAATGGCGGGCCTGCAGAAGGCCATCGAGATGGGCTCGAGGCGGGTCGCCTGATCGCACCCGCTGCGCGCTCGGCCACCGCTCGAACGTGACCACATCCCTGCTCGACCGTCTCGCGACCGACTACCCCGGCGTGCGACGCCTCGCCGCCGACGTTGCCGCCTACTTCGTGCTCGATGAGGCCTCGCTTCGCGCGTCGTGGG
>RGZZ01000422.1 GCA_010028905.1 Pseudomonadota bacterium
CGACTGGATTGCGGAGAAGCGAAGAAAGCAGGAGCTCGAAGCGTTTTCGCCACCGGCCGCGTCGCCCGCCGACAAGACCGAGACCTTCACGCCCCCATCGGCGCTCCCGCAGAGCGGGCGCTTCACCGTTCCCGACATCCACGGGTCGGCGTCGGCTGAAACCAGCACTGACGGCACGCTACAGCAAAAGCAGCTCTTGCGTGTTGCGCTGGGGTTCAGAGGCGTCGTGAACGGGGTAGGCATGCTCTTGGCCACGTGGTTCGTCACGTCACTGTTCGGGGCGTTCATGTTCGGCGGGTCAGCCAACGCGCTGCGTGACGTTCAGGCACTCATCTTGATCGTCATGTACGTGATGATGTTTCTCGCCCTGCGTCGCGCCCACGACCTCGTCGACGCCCTCGGGTACGAGCAGCAATCGCGATGGGTCTATGTGGGAATGCTGAACCTGCCCCTTGCCTTCATGGGCCTCATCGCGCTCTGGGTCGTGAGCCTGGGCTGGCTGCTCACAAACAATGTCGACGTGGGAATCTTCGGCCCCGATGCCGACCAGCTCAGCCGTCTCAAGAAGAAGGCTGCTCAGAACGAGTCGTGAGACGAACAGGCGACGTCAGGGCAGCGCGCGTCGCCCACCACCACGCTACCAGGGCAGCGCGAGCGCCTTGCAGAGAAACCGCATGAGGGGTGCCATCTCGACACACGCGTCGACATAGGTGTCCGCGAATCCGCGGGCGCAGATCTCCGCGTCGGTGAATGGCCGGCTCACGATGAAGTCCTTGCGCATGAGATCATCGGCAAAGCGATGGGTCTTGGGGAAGCCCGCAGGCACGCGCTTGAGGCTGTCACCCTGCAGGTCGACGCCACTCGCGCGAAACGTCGCCCAGTCTTTCTCGTGAGCCACGATGGCCTCGCGAATGCGCTGCAGCACCTCGGTAGGAGGCTGCCAGATGCCACACCCCATGAACGACTTGCCGGGCTCGAGGTGCAGGTAGCATCCGGGGCGATGCACGTCTTCACGCACCGTCAAATCGACCGAGCGCCCCGCCATCGTCGAGCCGCTGTGCGGGAAGTGCAGGGCCGCGTGCGTCTTGTACGGGGTCTTGTCGCGCGAGAAGCGGGTGTCGCGGTGAATGCGAAAGAGCGACCGGCTCGAGGCCACGAGATGCGGGCTCACCTGCTTGCGCAGCCCGTAGCCGACCTCTTCGATGAAGGCCAGGGCCGGGTCGCGAACAGACGACTCATAGCGTGTGCGATTCAGCCCGAACCAGGTGCGGTCGTTGTTGGCCGCGAGGTCAGCGAGAAAGCGGAACGTCTCCGAGGTGAACATAGCGGCGCGAGATCCTACGACGCCCACGAGGGCACGAGCTGATCGATGAGCGCGGTGCGATGGGGCATGAGCGATCGCAGGTGCGGCTCGAGCGGGGTGCCGCGGAACTGGAACGTGGCCCGCAGCGCCTCGCTGAAATCCTCGGTGGGGGCCGTCCGCGCGTAGCCCGATGGAGAAGTCCCGTCGGCCTCCATGGCCTGCCGCCACGATGCCCATCCTGCGCTGGGCGACGCGTCGCTGAACGTGCGCCCCTCGCGTCCCCACAGCGCATTGGTACGCACATGGCCCGATTCGTGCACCATGGTGGCGTCGACCACGCCCTGATCCCAGTCGGCACTGGCAAAGAAGCGGATCATGCCGGGCACGCCCCCGGCACCGCTGTCGGCCAGAGCGCCTCCGTCGAGGCCGGCTTTCGAGGCTTTGCGCACCGGACAGACCGTCACCGCCTCGACCCCCTCGCGCAGCTCGTCGGGCAGCGCGCGCAGCGCCCGCACCACCTCGAGCAGCGAGGGGAAGCGCGTTCCCGTCGCGGGGGGATCGCTGGCCGGCACCATCACGGGAACCACCTTGTCGCCCACCGTGACCCCGTAGGCGTGCCCCGGACACGAAGCCTGGCGACCGTCTGGGGTGGGCACGGCATACGGCGTCTCACCGTAGTCGTAGATGGGCTTGCCCTCGATGGAGATGCGAGACGGCTCCTCGAGGCGGGTGGGCAGCGGCAGATCGCGGGCCAGCTGCCGCAGGGTTGAGGTCTGGGCCTCGGGCGGCATGACCGAGAGCTTCTTCTCGGTGAGCATCGTGAGCAGCACGTGCGGCGTGCCGCCCCCGCAAGCGCTCAGCAAGAGCTTCTTCTGCTCGGCGGGCGACAGCGATGAAAAGCCCTCGAGGGTGGCCAGACGGGTCACGTGGTCGCAGCCGTTCGCCTCGGTCTGGAGCCCGCGCTCGGCGAGGATGTAGCGCGTCGCGTCGCGCACGCCCTGCGGCTCGGCCCGATCGACGTAGGCCAGGGCGTCGAGGGCGACCTGCTGCACACCCGGGTCGAGGTGACCAAAGACCGGGCTGGCTGAGAGCGCGTCGAGATGGGGGGCCAGAGCGGTGCCGCGATCACCGGTGCGAAGCGCCTCGAGGGGGGATGGCGACAGCGGTGGAGCAGTCGATGGGTGGGGGCTGGCCGGGGCAGACGTGACGGGCTCTCCTGTGGTTGAGGCAGATGTCACAGGCTCTCCTGTGGTTGGGGCAGATGTCACGGGCGCGCTTGTGGTTGGGGCAGATGTGACGGCATCGATGGGGGCGGTGCTCGCGTCAGCGCACACACGCCGCTCGGCAACCGGGGTCGAGCAGGCCGCTGCGACAGGCGCTGAAGCCTCCTTCGACGCTTGAACCGCACCGAGACTCCTGCCTATGCCTTGCACGCGAGGTCCTCCGTCACCGCGGTCGTCGGGCCGAGACGACGTCTGCGTCGTTACGCGTCGGCCAAGACGCCAGGTCGATGGGCTGTCCGCTCATTATAGCGCCGTGTGGGGCAGAGGTAAAGGACGGACGGCGCAGCGGAGCGCCGTGAGCGGCATCGGCTGCGCGACGTGGGGAGCGCTTCACTGCAGGATTCGATGGAGCCCTGGGGAAAGGGCCACACCCCCATGCCCCATCACCCCCTGTACTCCACGAGCCGCCCCCTCTATCGCACGCTGCGCGTGGCCTATCCACCGGGGCGCGGTCGTCTGGTGCTTCGCACCGAGCTCGACTGGGACCGCGACATCACGCCCGCGGAGGTGAGCCCCGACGGGGCCATGTCGACCTTCGTGCTCGAGGCGCGCCAGCCGTTCATCTACTTCAAGCCGTGCCTCATCGAGAGCGGACATCTGCACTGGTCGCGGGGGGCGAACAAGCTTGTGGCCATGGAAGAGCCCGACACCCGCATCGTCTACCCCTACTTCTTCGACGGCCACGATGGCCGTCTCACCGACGTCGCCGTCTTCCACTCGCAGATACTGGGACGCGCGCATCGCGTGCGCGCCTTCTTGCCCGCTGGCTATGACGAGAACACCCTCACCCGCTACCGAGCCGCCTACATGCAAGACGGTCAGAACCTCTTCATGCCCGAAGAGGCCTTCTTGGGAAGAGACTGGGACGTGGACGGCATGACCCGCACCCTCTACTCGATGAGCGCCCTCGAGGAGATCGTGTTCATCGGCATCCACTCCGACGACCGCATGCGCGACTACACCCGCCCCGGCTACACCGCCTACAGCCAGTCGCTGGCCTACGAGCTGGTGCCGGCCGTCGAGCGCCAGCTGCGCCTCTTCGAACGACGCGAGTGCCGCTCGGTGTGGGGATCATCGCTGGGAGGCGTGGTGTCGTTCCACACCGTCTGGCAGCACCCCGACGTGTTCGGCATCGGCGTGTGCATGTCGAGCACCTTCTCGCACCGCGACGACCTCATCGAACGCGTGCTCAGCGAGCCGCCGCCCAACGTGGGGTTCTACCTCGACAGCGGCTGGCCCGGCGACAACTACGAGGTCACCCTCGCCATGGCCATGGCCCTGGTTCAGCGCGGCTTCGAGTTCGGACGCAACGTGATGCACCTGGCCTTCCCCCTGGCCCGGCACGATGAAGCCGCATGGAGCACCCGCCTGCACGTACCCATGCAGATCGTGAACGGTTCGGTGGCGCGTGCATCGCGTCATGTCAAGCCCGTTCTTCGGGTCTGACCGCCCCCTCTCACACCAGACCTCTATCGCACGCAACCCTCAGGCAGCACCGACCCGCTCGCCCCCCGCCCTCCCACGCCAGGATAGCGCGCGAATGCGTCGAAGAGCGCCTCGCCATGTCAGTGCAACGCCACGTGTCCACCGCCGAACAACCGCTGCGCGTGCTTCTAGCGCAGGCCCTCGCTGGCGCCAGCGGAAAGCGCGTCGAGCAGCTGCTGCGCTTCAAGTCGGTGGCGGTGAACGGCGAGGTGGTGACGCGGGGCGCCCACGCCCTCAAAGCCGGCGACGTGGTGACCATCCACTTCGACAAGCGCCCCGCCGCGCGCGCCGTGCTCGAGGCGGGCGTGCGCGTGGTGCACGAAGACGCCGACATCATCGT
>RGZZ01000423.1 GCA_010028905.1 Pseudomonadota bacterium
CCCGAGACGAGCGCATTGATGGTGTCTGCCGTCGGGCTTCCAAGACCCGTGACGAGATCGTATCCCGCGGCAGCATTGAATCCACCGTTGGATCCGGCCGTGATATCGCGGAACGCCCCCTGGTTGAAGGTGTAGAGCAGGTTGTTGGCGCCGTTGATGGTGCTCGCGCCGGCTGCGACGCGAGCCTGGTTTGCGATGGCGCAGATGGCGGCCCACTGGGGAGAGCCGGCGCTCGTTCCGCCAAGTCCGAACCAGCCGGTCTGCCCGTAGTACGGGGTCGTCATGTAGACCGGCACGCCGCTGTTGGGGTCGCCGTTGTAGCTGACGTCGGGGTTTCCGCGCTTGCTACCGCAGACCGCCTGCACCGCGCTGTTGGCGCTCTGGTACGAGGGGATGGGGAGGTAGTCGCTCAGGCCTCCGCCGCTGTCCGACCAGCCGCTCTCGGAGAGCACGTTCCCGCTGCGATCGACCGAGAGATGGGTTCCGCCCACGCTAACGATGGCCGATGAGATGGCGGGCCAGCTCACACCGGAGCCGTTGTCACCAGACGCTGCGAAGACCGTCACACCCGCGGCGCTGAAGTACGAGTCGTAGGACGACTGGCCGGAGAACTCGCCCCCTCCCCAACTGTTCGACACCTGTTTGGCGCCCTGGCTGATGGCGATGCTCTCCGCTTCGAGCAGGTCGCTGCCGTAGGGCCCTTGCGCCACGACGAGCAGGAGGTTGGCGCCCGGCGCGATGGCGTGCGCCCACTCCACGTCAAGGGAGGTCTCGAGGGCCCAGCCTGCGTCGCTCGATGAGGGCGGCCCCCCGCCTTGATAGGCGATGGTGAGGTTGGCCTGTGGCAGGCCAGCAGCCGTGCTGAAGGCGGCGAGATCGCTCTGGATGGTGGGGCTGCCGTAGGCATTGACGATGGCGATGGTCTGCCCGGTGCCGTCTCCCACGATCTGATCGACGCCGTAGGCATGCCGCATCTGCGCGGGTGTCAGGTAGCCCGAGGGGTACGAGACCGTGAGCGCGCCGAGCTCGCCCGTCTTTGACGCATTCATTCGCGCGTTGACGGCAGGAGAGCTGACCCAGAGGAACGGGCGCGCGACCACGGGCACCTTCGCGGGAGAGAGGGAGGCTGCGAACACCAGGTCGTTCTCTCCGACCTTCATCGCACTTCCGCTGGTGGGCGACACCACCACCGGCTGCGCGCCGCTGTCGCTGTGGGTCGTCTTGCCTGCGTCGCCTGTACCGCAACCGCTCAGCAACCAGCCAAGCAGGGCTATCAGCGCGCCGTACGACGCCAACCCTCTGCGCATCGGGGTTCCTCCCTCGAGGGCGTTGCGTCTTCTGCGAGAAACGCAAGAACAGCCCACGTTGAGAGAGTATCATGTTATCGGCACCGCCTCAATTCCATGAAGCCCATGTTACAGAACTGAATTATTCCGGCGCAGGCCGCTGCGCGGGGTGACGTGTATCACGGACGAGCGCCTGCATGTGCTGATATGCTGACGACACAGAGACGAATACGACACGAGAAGGACAGAACCGATGAAAGCACTCACCTCTTCCCTCAAGACCCTCGCCGTTGCGCTGCTTGCAACGGCCACCATCAGCGCACTGCCGACGTGGGCCAAGCCGAACTCGGCGCTGCCTCCGTCGTCCACCACGCAGCAAGGACCTGGCGTCCAGCCCTTCAACCCTGCGCTGCAGAAGCTCCCCGATCTGCATCTCTCGAATACCCTCACCGTTTCGAACCCGAATCCCGCGACCTGCTCGGGGACGGTGAAGGTGCAGGTGGTGAACTTCGGTCAGAAGGCGTCGACGCCGTGCACGGTCAACCTGACGGTCTACGACGCGCACGCCAGCGTGCAGTACAGCAAGGACGTCCAGATCGGCGCGCTGCAGCCGCAGGCGACGCTCTGGGTCGACATTCCGCTCAACGTTGGCCACGCTGTCGACTACCCCACGTGCAAGGTCACGGTTGACAGCACGAACGTCGTTCAGGAGGGCAATGAGGGCAACAACGTGCTGTCGAAGGTGCTCTTCCAGTAACGCGTCAGGCCTTTTGCAGAAGGCGGGTTCAGCCTATAAGGGTCGCGCGCGTTGCAATGAGAAGACGGGGCCGCTCCCCCTGAACACGACCGACACCGATGTGGGGTCTGCGTGGCGGGTGTGGAGCAGGCCTTCTGCTTTCTTGCGGCATGCGCTTGTCTTCTGTGTCGCGCTCCGGCTCCTCGTGGAGACCGCTGCGCAAGCGTGGGCCCAGGGCGTTCCGCCGGTGCTGGTCGTCTTCGTCCACGGTCGCTACGAGAACGCAAGCGGCGATGACTGGACCGACGATGATCCCGCCCATGACGCCGCCGTGGTGCGCTTCAACGCAGATACGCCCTTTGGGCGGCGCGCCTACAGCGGCGTCTCCGACGGCACGTACATGCGCAAGACGGTGCGCGATGCCTACTGGCGCCGCGGGAAAGGCCGCAGCCTCTCGGAGATCGTCGAGAAGCGCGTGGGGCGGGGCGGAGTGCTCTACGTGCGCTACGATGCTCGTGATGCGTGGTACTTCGAGCCGGGTGCGGCACCGCTCGTGGCGGCGCAGGTGCGGGCCTGGCTCGAGGCCGATCCGCGTCGCGCCCCCGCGGCCCGCAACCTCGTGTGGGTCGCCCACAGCAATGGCGGGCTCATCGCCCGCGCGCTGATGAGTGATCCCCAGTATGCCGATCTGGTGGCGCGCACCCGCGAGGTCATCACCCTGGGCACGCCGCACCGCGGCAGCGAGATGGCCGACGCCGGCCTCGACGGTGATCGGGTCAAGACCATTGCTGACGCGCTGGTCGCGGCCGACGCCACCATCGGTCAGACAGCCCGTTTCTTCGGGCAGCGCTTCGCCATCTTCGACATGGCGGAAGCGATGCTGCAGCCCTATCTCGCCCAGCTGCGTGCCAACATCGAGGCACAGGCGAAGGCGGAGGGGTGGAAGACCCGCGAGCGGCTGCGGCAGAGGCGCCAGGCCCAGGCCACCTTCCTCGCCCAGGTGTATGAGCATGAGCTCTCGGGACGCATCGACGCGCAGCTCACCACTGCCTTCATGGAAGCAGCGCAGCTGCCGGACGCCGAGCATCGCCTGCTGCCCGCACCGGAGCTGCCCGTGCCCTTCTTCTGGGTGCGCGGCACGCTCTATCCGATGGACGTGCTGCAGATGGCGGGCGGCGCGCTGCAGGTGGGGCGCTGGGACGACGACGACCTCGTCTTCTTCGCCACCAGCGCCGCCATCGTGAGCCCGCGCCTGGCGACACGCTTCCCCGATCACCCCCAGTGGCAGCGCAGCGACGGAGTGGTGTCGGTGGAGAGCGCCGCGGCCCTCGGGCTACCGCTGGAAGGCGACGCGGGGAAGGCGAGCGTGGCCGCGCATCACAGCGACCTGCCGTTCGACCGCGGGCTGTGCGCGTTGCTCGATCGGCACCTGCAGCGGCTGCAGGCGGAGCCGTGAGGGATACGCGCAGGCAGACCGCTCTGGCACAGTCGTGGCGCGGATGGTCTGCCTTCTTGCAGGCGGAAGGTGCGCCTCACCAGGGGGCAATGGACTCCAGGCACATCTTGCCGTTGGCAACGCTGGCGTCGAGCAGTCGGCCGTTCCACTGCGTCAGGGTGGGCGCCACGCTGGTGGGGCTGCTGAGCACCATTGGGGAGACGCCGCTGCTGGTGACATTGCCGAGGTAGCTCTGCTGATCAGAGAAGCTCTTGTAGGCGACGTAGAGCTTTCCATTGATCGAGGTCAGCGACGGTGCGCTCGACAGCGAGATGCTCGTGCAGACCGCGTTCGCATTCGGGAAGCTCGTGACCAGCCGGTTGTAGCATGCGCCTGTGCCGCGCACCGCGCAGACCACGCTGATGTAGTTCGAAACCTGCACGGCTGCGACGGCGGGACGGTCTTGCGTGTTGAAGATCGCGGGCATCGCATACACGTTGCTGTTCACGTTCGGTCTGCCGGTTCTCGCATCGAGGAGCACGTTGGAGACGTACGTGGTCTGGCCCGTGGAGCCGCCCGCCCAGGCGATGAAGCAGTACACGCCACGCTCATCGGTCGTCATGCACGGGGCGGTTGTCGTTGACTGCCCGGTGGATGCGAAGGGGGTGATCGTGCCTGCCGTCGTGACGCTGCAGAGCAGGAGGGTTCCACCGGAACGCGCGGCCACCACCAGCACTCCCTTGTACGCCACCAACGCCACCGGATCGGTGCTGGTGAGGCCGAGCCCGAGCCACGGCGCCCAGGTTCCGCCGCCCACGCTGCGGGCGAGACGAACCTGCCCTGCCGCGTCGATGTATCCGGCGTAGGCGGTGGTGTCGATCACGGCCGTGCTCCAAGGCAGCGCGGTCTCGAGGTTCAGGCTCGTACGCGTTCCGCCTGCCACGGGGGTGGGGG
>RGZZ01000424.1 GCA_010028905.1 Pseudomonadota bacterium
CCCGCGCGCGTAGACGTCAGGCGCGCTGTATGCGGGGGCGACATGCGTCCAGCCCAGGCTCGCCGCCGCCGCAGCCATGCACGCGACAGAGAGCACGGCCAGCTCCGCGGCGGAGGTGCGCAGCACCACGCCATCCGAGCCCGCCAGATCTGCTCCGCCCGTCCCGGCGTCACCGTCGGCTCCAGGGACGCGAAAGACGCGCTCGGAGAGGCCCGTCAGCACCCCGACCACGACCAGGCCGATGGTCGCGTCGCTCCACCGGAATGAAGCAATGACCGACAGCGCGGCGAGAAGCACCCCGCCCTGTGAGACACGCCCGCGGTGCGCGGTGATGTGCCCGGCGACGAAGACCGCGAGCCCCACCGCTGCCGCCCAGGGGGCGTGGAGGCTCCACCCGTCGAGGGCCGCTCCCAGCAGGGACGGCAGCCCCAAGACGGCAACCGCCACCCCCTGGAGCCTGCCGCGATCGGGAGACAGTCGAAGCGTAAAGAGCAGCATCCACAGCCCCAGCGGAATCGAGATCCACTCGACCGCGACAGGATGGGGGGCATTTGCGCAGATCAAGATCTGCACGAAGGCGTAGGCGGCGTGGGCCAGTGGCAACCGCCCCCTTCCCGCCGCGTGAATCGCACAGACGGCCGCAGCGCTGACCAATGCGAGCGCGCTGAGGCTCGGGCCCGGAACGACCCACAGGGCCGCAAGCGCACCGCCCCAGAGCACGGCGACCACGCTTCCCACGTCGAGCGCCTGGCGCCAGTGCACGTCGTGGTCCGCGCCTTCGCGCGACAGACGGCTGAGGGCAAGAAGCGCGATCGAGACCAAGACCGCCGCGGAGAACGGGGCGGCTGCAGAGCGCGCCCCCGCGCCGCTGACCTCGACGTGCACCAGGCACGCCACCGACACAGGCGCCAGGAGCGTCGCGAAGTACGCAAGACGGCGCGAGATCGACCACGTCGCCTCCTTCTTGGCCTCCGCTCTCAGCTGCAGGAAGCGGTTCCACGCGTCGTCGCGCTCCGACGCGCCGTCGAGCGGGAGGACCGCCTGAGGCGAGGGGGTCGACCACCCTCGGAAGAACGGCTCGAAGACCACCGCCAGCACCGTGACGACGAGCGTGCCCGCGCTGAGGTTGCGCCACTGCTCGGCCAGCGCCGCCATGATGAAGACGGGAGGCAGGAGGTGCCCCAGCGCCAGGGCAAGCCCAGATGGGAACGCTGCTTGCGCGCGACCCAGGTGCCGATCGACCGCCAGCGCAACAACGAGGAAGAGTGCCACCTCGAACACCAGCGCCCACATGATCGGCTGGAGGGGAGAGACCTCGGGAAGGAGACGCGCCGGCCCGAGAAGTCCCCCCAGCGCGGCCATCACGGTCATGACCGGGCCGACATCGAGCTCGAACGCCAGCCAACCGTAGAACATGGGGGCCAGGATGCCCACCTCTACCGCGGCCATCAGCAGCGCAGCCGACGGGCGCGCGCTCTCCAGGCCTGCAAAACACGCAAGAACGAGCGTCGCTGCCGAGAGCAGCCCCGTCATCCCCACGATGGGGGTTGCGGCCATCCGATCAACGCGCACCGCGATCTGCCGGGCCGCCAGGGCGCACGCCGCCGTGCCCGGCATCAGCACCTGCTCGACGAACGCCTCGAGGGTCCCGTGGCCGCCCATCTGTCGCAGCCATGCCAATCCCCACGCGAGGCCACAGGCCGCAAAGGCGTGCACGATCATCTCGGCGGTGCGGTCTCGCAGGGCGCAGCCGACGAAGAAGGCGGTGGACAGCATTGCCACGACAACGCTGTGGACACCCGGCGTCGAGCCCCCGGTGAGCGATGCGACGAGCGCGACCCGCGCCAATGCATAGGCCAGTGAGATGCTGTGGATCTCGAGCAGGCGCACGCTCCTGGGCGCCTCTTCCCCCACGAGCGCGCCCACGCGGTCCGGCCGGATGGCCCACGTCACGATGGCGGCGCAGACGATCAGCGGATAGCCAAACGCCCCCTGCACGTTCCAGGCGAGCACGACCCCCGACAAGACCACCGCCAGGGCGGAGAGATACACGCACGCCGTCTCGACGAGAACCCATGCCAGGCCAGCCAGCACCACGGCTGTGGTGAGAAAGACGAAGAAGGCCCACGACGAGAAGGCGATGGTGACAAACCCGTACAGCTGGAGCGCCAGCAGCCCGGAGGGCAGCGTGACCCCACCCAGCACCGAGAGCCCGCGACTCGAATCAGGAAGCGAATCGCGCAGAGACAACGCCGCGAGAAAGGCGAACACGGGAACCGTGAGCAGGCCGAACGTGACGAAGATCGACCCCCAGGCGTCCCAGTTCGATCGCAGGAAACCGATGCCCGCAGCCACGAGCAAGAGCGCGCCCAGAGCGTGGAACCAGCGGATGCTGCTCTCTGAGGAGGTGCTCGTTGAGCCGCTGCTCCCGTGCTCGAAGCGGGTGATGCCACGCCCGAGCTGCCGAGGTTGCCTCGCAGCGGTACCCGCCTGGCTGGTGCCCCATTCCCCATCGGTCGGCGCGGACGTCGTGCGATGCGCGGACTCGACGACCGTGGGCTCAGGCGCATCGTGTGGTTGCGCGGCCTCGGTCGGGAGGAGAGGCGCCTCGGGGCGGACGGTCTCGTCTGCCCCGTCGTGTGGCTGCGCGGGCGCGGGCACCGTGGGAGGCGACTGGGGGCGGACGGTCTCGTCTGCCCCGTCGCTGGCCTCGGACTCGACGCGCAGTCGCTTGCGCCGCTCACCGTAGTACGACAGGACGAATTCGCGGTGCTGTGGGGGCATCCACTCCCAGCGGGGCACCTCTCGCAAGAGGTAGTCAACCGACGCGCGAGCGGTGCTCATGTCTTCGAGGGGCGCTCCACAGACGCTGCAGAACGCAAGTGCAGGAAGGTCGTGGTTGCAGTTCCAGCACCTGGCGCTGTTCAGACGTTCACCCCCCGCTGACGGCTACGATCCTGTTCAATGAAATTCGGACCGAGGGGAACGCCTCCTCTGAGCACGGGAGGCCCGAGTCCATCGGCGCCAGACGCGGCCGTCGGGAGCGTGCGCTCCCCGCACAGGAGTCGCCCCCGCACGAGCGCAATCTCCCCGCCATGAGAATGCTCAAGTTCCTCGAACGGCTGCGCCGCGACGCGCCTTCTCCCGTGCAGCACGCCTCGGCCGAGACCCGTGAGGCGCCCCCCTCCCCTTCCACCGCCACCGACGCCGACGGCGTTCGTCGCGTTGTGAACGCCGACGTCCAGCGCGAGCGGCGCATCCCCCCCGGACAGTCGAAGGCGAAGAAGTGGCCGGTGCTGCAGTACGGCGAAGTGCCGAGGGTCGACACCGCGACGTGGCAGCTGCGGGTGTTCGGGGCGGTGGAGCGCGAGATCACGCTCTCCTGGGACGCGCTGAACGCGCTGCCGCGGATTCGAGTGCACGCCGACATGCACTGCGTCACCACCTGGACCGTGCTCGACCAGCACTGGGAGGGCGTGTCGATCCACGACGTCCTCGAGCTCGCCGAGGTGCGCGATGACGCACGCTTCCTCGTGGCCTGGGGCGCCGATCGTGTGGGATCGAGCGAGCGCTACAGCACCAACATGCCGCTCGTCGACGCGCTGTCGCCCGACGTGCTGCTCGCCACCCACTGCAACGGAGAGCCCCTGACGCCGGAGCACGGCGGCCCCATCCGACTGGTGGTGCCCCTGCTGTATGCGTGGAAGAGCGCCAAGTGGGTCGAGGGTCTCGAGCTGCTCACCGACGACCGCGCCGGGTTCTGGGAGCGCAACGGCTACCACGATCACGGCGACCCCTGGATCGAGGAACGCATGCGCTGAGCGGTTTCGCGGAAGAACCAGCGACCGGCTGCTTCGAATGGCCATACACGCGAAAAGGCCGGCGAGCCGCTACTCTCTCGATACCAGCGCCTTCCCGTTGCTCGGCCGCGTCACCACGTCGGCCAGTGGCGTTCCGGCGAGCAGCCCGCCGAGCACGTCACTGACGCTGCGTCCGCCGAGAATGGCCAGCGGCTCCATGGTCTCGGCCATCTTCTCGGCGAGGGCTTTGTCGGCGAACGCCTGCATCGACGCGATGAGATCCGGCGACACCGCCTCGGCCTTGCGCACCACCGCCTGGGTCTCGGCGTCGATGGCGATGAGACGCTGGTCGAGCTGGCGCCGGGTCACATCGAGCTCGAGCTCACGCGTTCCACGTTCCCGCGCCAACCCGACCGCTCTGCGTGCGCCGCGGCTACCAGGCGCTCTTGTAGCTGCTGCCGGCCAGCCCCTGCACCATGGATGCGGCCCACTCGCCGTGTGACTGACCCGACATGTCAGACCACGCACCGCCGCCTTCCCCACCACCCGCCGTGGGAACGACGAGACCGAGGGCGTCGAGTGCCGACGAGAACCCGTAGGCAAGCTGCAG
>RGZZ01000425.1 GCA_010028905.1 Pseudomonadota bacterium
GAGCACGCACGCTGGCGCGACGCGGGTTGGGTCGAGGGCCAGCCGGTCTGGCGCTTCGAGGCGCAGATCCGTGGTGAAGCGGCGACTGAGCTCAACCTGCGAGCAACAAGGATTCTCGAGGAAAGCCTCGACCCGGCCTGGCAGTACGTGACCCGCAAGTGGCTGCGCCTGGTCGACCTCGGGGAGGCTACCCGCCGCGAGCGGGCGCCGGTCGACCCCCGCTGGCAGCTCCTGCAAGGGGTCGCGTTCGTCCACGAGAACGTGGCGCCGGCCGTTCGCCAGCGTCGCTCGCGTGGTGGCGCGGATGCGCCGCAGCTCCTCGGGACGGCAGTCAGCTACCTCGCCCGTGACGGCGAGCTGGCCGAGATCATCCGCCAGGACGGGCCGACCGACACCTGGGACGTGGCCCGCGTCGAGCGGGCTCTAACGCGCAGTCTGCGGCGGGCGCTTTATCAGCAGTTCACCCGCAAGGACCGGCACGAGTGGTTCGACGCCTTCCGTCTCGGGATGGCTGGCAAGGCTGCCGAGATGGCGACGATGGACGACGAGCTGCTGAAGGCAGAGGTCACCGCGGCAGCTCCTGCTGCGTGAGGAGAAGGCAGATGGGCTGGTTCTTAGAAGAAGCAACGAGTCACGAGGGTTACGTCGTTGCCATGGTCAAGGACGACCACGGGCTCTGGCGCGAGCTGGGCTACCCGCGCGACGACAGGGCGCAGTCGGTGCGGTCGCTACAGGTGGCCTGCACCTGCGGGTGGCGCTCACCTCGGCTCGAAGCGCCTCCGCGCACGAGGTACGAGCCGTTCACGGTCGAGCTGGAGCGCGACGAGGATCGCGAGAAGCTCGCCGACCTCTGGGAGGCTCACGTCCGCGAGCTGGTGCCGAGACGGCGCGCGGCAAGATAAAAAGAACGCCGCGTAGCCATCCTTATAAGGAGGCCACGCGGCGCGCTTCGTCGTCAATTGCTCAGTTTCGGAACCTGTAACCCTTGGCGCGGACCCACGAGGGAACTCCCCCTACGACCCTGCGGCTGCTGCCGCAAAGACCGCACGCGCTAACGTCTGGGATACTTGCGCCGCAGTCTGCGCAAATTTCGTGCTTCCGTTCATAGCGCTTTGTTTTGGCTGTCTTTTTAGACGTCCCCTTGAAGCGCTTTACCGATGCGCGGTACGGGTTTACGTCGAACTCGTACGGGGGCACGCTGACGGATCCATCGCGGCTCACGGCCAGCGTAGCGACGTGATGGTTGAAAACGCCGTCCATCATGGACGAGGCCAAGACGCGGACACGAACCTTGTTTCGTGGTTTCAACTCATCGACCACGTAGTCGATGGCGTCTTTCATGGTGACGAAGGTGTTTTGGTGAACTGAGTAGACGAGGTGGCTCATGCACCCCGTAACCAGCGTTTGCCAATGATCCGGGCAGGTCTGTTCTGGGGCCCGAACCTGGTTCAACTACCATGCCACCGGGGTCACGAACCCGGTTCAACTACCATGCCACCGGGGTGGACCTATTCTCCCCGCCTTCGATCCTCGCCAGAACGTTTGTTGTTTTCGGTCGGGTAGAGCGAGCTAGTCCCGATTCTTGTGCGGCGCTCGCCTTGGCGACGTTCTTCGGCACTCTCGTCAGCCTCGACCAGTTCAAGCTGAGGCGCGCGCTCTTTCACCCAGAGCCGCACCATGGCGTCGAGCATCTGGTCAGCGTCCTTGCCCTCGTACCGGCAGAGCTTGCGGAAGATCTCTGCGAGCGCGGCGTCGAAGAACACCCGCGAACGGGTCGACGGCTCGGAGGCCGCTGGCTGTTCGCCACGAGGCCGCAGGTCGATGGGCTTGGCCATGGGCCGATGCTGCACGAGCTGGCGGCGACCGTCCACGGGCCTAGGCTTTCGCTATGGCCGCGGCCATGGCCTTGGCCTTGACCTATGGCCGTAGGCCGTGACACCATCGGCCATGCTCGACGCTCAACTAACCAACGAGCCAGCTCGTCATGACGAACCAGCAACGCGCGCACGCGAGGGTGCGTGCGCGCCCGTCGAGCTGGCGGAACCGGCGTTGAAGCCGCGCACCAGTCTCGCTGCCTTGCTCGGGCGGTGGCACGTCGACCCGCTTTGCGGTTCGCCTGCTCAGATCCAGCAAGACAAGAAGTTCGGCCGGCCGTTCGTGATTTGCGCGTTCTGCGGGTCGCGCACGTTCTTCAAGAGCGTTGCCGGCCTTGCCGGCTGGCTGACCATGTCCCGCCTGGCTGAAGCGAACATCGCGAACCTGCGAGCGTCGATGACGGTCCTGATGGAGGAGCTTTCGAGTCCTCTGCCGAAAGCCGATGCGCAGCCGCAGCCCGCTCCGCAGTCGGCGAAGATGGCGCCAGGCGTGGACGTTTTCGCTGCTGGCCTTGTGCCGAAGACGCCGCTGAACGCGCACCTCCACGAGGCTGCGCGATGAGCATCCACGACACTCTCCACGATCAGCAGTCGACTCGGGCCGTGCAGGCTGTCGCAAACTCCTTCGACCGCGAGGCGGTACGCCGGGAGACGCCAGCTCCGCAGATCCCGTGGCTCATGCCGCCGGATCGCCCTACTGCACCTCTACCTGGAAACGTGCCGCTGGCCCCTCCGCCGCATTTCGCGGCGCTTTCGTCCACCGACGCAGGGACGAAGGGGGCGATGGAGTACGCGAGGGGCCGCTCCGAAATGAGTGCCGAAACCTACGCGACGCTCCTCGAAGCAGCGCGCGAGGTCGCGACCGCCAAGGCCGAGGCGAAGCTCCAGACGGAGCGTGCCAACGATGCGCGGCAGGCTCAGGCGCACCAGCTCGCAGCGAGCGGTAGCTACGGCGGCATCGTTGGCGAGGTGGCTCGCAACGTCGCGCCGCACGTCGCGCCGACGCTCGATGGTGCGTTCGGCTACCTGCTTCCGTTGCTCGGCATCGGGGCTGGCGCTTACGTCGGCTTCCGTCTCTCCGGTTGGGCGGGAGGCTCGAAGGCTGATCAGGTCGGCGCCGCGTGCGTCTGCGCGCTGCTGGTCGGCGTGGCGTCGCTGCGCGTTTCTGCCGCACGCAACCTTCCGGTCAGGTCACTCGCCGTGTAACCTCAACCTGCGGCCACAAAAGCCGCGACCCGGAACCGCTGGCAGGCGGAACCGGGCCACTCCCCCGCGACGGCTCGAACCCGTCGAAGGAGTCACTCGTGAATGTATCCCAGGCCGATCTCGGCCGCCAAGACTGCGCACGCGACCAGCGTCTCTCGACCCCCGAAAGCTGCCCGTCTGACCCACGGGACGCGAAGGGCTCCCGGCCGGCAACCCCGACCGGCAGCTTCCGAGGATCGAGCCCCAGCGAGCTGCTGGGAGGGGAGTCGCGCCGGGAGCCCTTCGGGGGTGAGCCGCGTAGCGGCGAGGGGGCGTCGCCCCCTGGTCCCGACCCAGGGGCCCCGGCTCCTGCCGGGGAGCGGGTCGGTCCTGGGGTCGTCTCCGAGGGACCGGCGGATGGTCGCAGCGGCCTGGGTAACACCCCACCCCAGAACACCAGCAGCTCGTCGGGAGCGGCACCGGGAGGGGGTTCGGGGGAGGGGAACCCGCCCCCGCCGGCGCCAACGAGCGCCGTTTCTGCGCTTCCTGCCGCCGCTCGTAGCGGCGGCACCTACCTCTCGGACACCCCTCCCAGGCAGAACACCAGGGCGGCCTCCGATGCTGCCGACCAGGGCCGGGTGCTCGGGAGGCGCGTCGACACCCTGCACTTGCAGGGCAGCCTGCGCGTCTATGAGCAGGCGTACGCGCGTCTGGAGAAGGAGAAGGAGCGGCTGAAGGGCACCGGGCAGGAGAGCGCCCCCTTCGAGCTGGCGGGCATCCAGTTCGCCATCTTCGGCCGCGGGGCGAAGGACAAGCCGTTCCGCCTGGCGAACGCCGACTGCACGGTGCTCGTCGGGTACGGGCCGCACAACCTTCGGGTGGAGTTCGGCGCCGTGGTCTGCGCAACGCACCCGCTTCGCCAGCTCGTGCAGCGGGCAGAGCAGATCGCAGACGCCCTGGGCTCGTTCGCTGACAAC
The DNA here is from genome assembly GCA_010028905.1 of Pseudomonadota bacterium. Taxonomy (NCBI): domain Bacteria; kingdom Pseudomonadati; phylum Pseudomonadota; species Pseudomonadota bacterium. The sequence continues at coordinate 4,037 of RGZZ01000425.1, forward strand.
GATCCCGGCCTGGTGGTCGCCCGCATCGACCTGGCGGTCGACGTGTGCGGCGTCGACTTCACGGTCGACGACCGGGAGTCGTTCATCAGCCGCTCGAAGGGCGGCACCGACTACCACGGCGAGGTCGACGTTCACTGGAAGACGGGCGACCACGAGCTGGCGCCGCTGACCGGCTTCTCCTTCTCGCGGGGCAACCCGCTGAGCGCCCGCCTCTACCGGAAGGACGTCGAGCTGGAGCGGTACGCCGACGACCACGAGAAGCTCGCCATCGAGCACGCACGCTGGCGCGACGCGGGTTGGGTCGAGGGCCAGCCGGTCTGGCGCTTCGAGGCGCAGATCCGTGGTGAAGCGGCGACTGAGCTCAACCTG
>RGZZ01000426.1 GCA_010028905.1 Pseudomonadota bacterium
CACCCTCCCCTCGCAGCTGCGCCTGAAGACTCCCACATCCGCCGATGACGCGGCGCGAAAGACCCTCGACGCGCTTTCTCGCCTCGACCGCTGGGCCGACAAGACTGCGTGGACCTACGTGGGGGACAAGGCCCAGACGAACGCCATGTTCAATCGACTGGGGCATCTCGTGGGGGGGGTCAAGGGCTGGGTCGTGCGTCACCTGTGGTGCGTTCCTGCGGTGCGAAAGCTTCTAGGGCCAGCCGTGGCGGCCGCCAACAAGACCGACTTCAGCAAGACCGACATCTACCTGAGCGACAACCCGTCGGGCTGCACAGAGAATCCGAATGTCAAGCCCTCGTCGGCCTCGGCCGTCATGCGGCTCACCCTGCCGGCGTGCGAGCGGGGTCCGGCGCTCGAGAAGATGCGCCAGTGCGTCGGAGGCGACCTTCGCATCGAGCCCCTCGAGCCTGTCGATAACGCAAAGCCCACGCTCGACGTGCGTCTGAGCCTTCCCCAAGCCGCCTACCAGGGCGGGAACCACGGGTCGACCCCCGACCGCGAACACGATGCGGTCGATCTCGTGAATCGAGGACTGGCATCGCTGCTGGGTTCGTTCAGCGCGTCGGGCCTCCCGCAGGTTCTGCAGGTGTGCGATTTCTCGAGCAGCAAGAGCGATCACGATGCCGCGCGTGACCCGTCGCGTCCGGTCACCAGCGCGGTGACCCTTGATCTTCGCGTGCAGATCGACGACGACCGCGATCGCGTGCTTCGCGAGATGCAGCACGCTGTGGGTGACGACTTTGAGATCGCTCCCCTCTACACGCCCGTTGAGCGCACAGCCCACGTTCGACGACTTGAACCGAGCAGCCCGCTCTTCCAGGTTGCGCAGACGCAGGTCGAGCAGGTTTACGGCGTGCATGATGTACTCTTCGGCAACACCACCTCGTCGAACGACTGTCGCTTTCTGGGCGACGTGAATCCCCACAGCGAGACCTTGGCCTTCGTGCCGGTTCTCTACACCGGGCACGGCGCTCACGGCCCTGACGAGTGCGTCACCACCGATTCACTGCGGCGCGGTGTCGACTGGTGCACGTGCGTGATGCGCACGCTGGGCAGCGATCGCACTGCCTCTTGACGCTCGTTTGCGCGGTGGCGCGTCTGTAGGTGAATGCCAACCGCGCGCTCTGACGCTGTCGAGCGCAGGCAGCGGGCTGCAGCGGTGGCAAGGCGAGGGGGCTGAGGTCACCCCCCTTTTGGAACCAGCGCGTAGACCTCGATGCGCCCCCACCCGGCGAGGCTGTCGAGGGCGAGGGTGTCGGCGAGCAGCCACCCCTCGCGAAACACCTCGAGCGCGCGCTGGCGGGTGGCGTCATCGACCTGGTTGAGCAGCAGGAAGACATGGCGACCGCGCAGGCGCGCCGCCAGACCGGGGTCGAGCAGGCCTGGCGGAACGGCCATCTGCTCGGCCCCTCTGTATTTCGGCGAGAAGCGCAGCTGCATGGTCGCGGGCGTCGAGAAGTCGACGTCGACGTCCGGCGCGTGGTCGTAGAAGTCGAGGCCCACGAGGCTGTAGGGGACGCACGCCACCAGCACGTCGCCCTCGAGCTCGCGGTGCTCGATCCAGGCGGCGGCCTGACGCCAGTCCTGGTTGTGGAGGTACCGATCGAACGGGAAGCAGGCGAGGGTGACGAGGTTCACGCCCACCGCACCGGCACAGAGGGCGGTTCCCAGCAGCCTCACGCCGTGACGCGGCCTCGCCGGTTCCCCTGAGGCGAAGCACGTGTTGGCGGAGGCCGCCAGGGCCACGAAGATGGCGCCGGCGACCGGCACGAGGTAGCGGTTCTGGTACGACTGCAGGCCCATCATGGCGCCCGCCGCGATGCCGCACAGCGGCACCCCCGCGTAGAGCGCAAGGGTTGCCGCAGCGCGAGGCCGGGTGCGCCCGATCACGATCAGGCCGTGCACCGCGGCCGCCCCCACCAGCAGCGAGACGACGAGCGAGCCGGCGGGGGCCAGGTCCGTGGGGCGCAGCCAAGACCAGTGAAACGGCATCGAGAGCCCCGTGAGCGTCGAGGGGAGCAGCGCCATCTCGGCCAGCTGGGACGGGTGGCGCTGATGGCCGTGCAGCGCCGATGCGGCGCCCGCGGCGGCGTAGGCCATCCAGGCGGCTCCGCTGGCAACGCCCAGAGCAAAGCATGCGGCTCGGCGCCATCGTGACGGGGTGCCGGGGAGCAGCGACGCCGCGAGCATGGCAAGATCGACGAGCCACCCCACCAGGTGCAGCAGGGGCAGGGCCACGCTCGCGCCGGCCAGCACTGCCCAGCGCCAGGGGGGGAGGGGCTCGCGGGGCGCTTCGAGCGTGGTCGCGAGCACGAGCGCGCACAGCGCCGCGAGCAGGCCGTAGGCCCGGGTCTGGGCGTCGACCAGCCATGACGTGTAGGCCACGGCCGCGAGGGCTCCGCTCACGAGCCCGACGCGCTCGCCCTGCGTGCGTCCGGCGAGATAGGTGAGGGGCGCGGCAAGAGTCCCCATCACCGACGACGGCAGCCGCAGCAGCAGGCCGTCGCGGGTGATGCGCGCAAGCGGGTGGAGCACGAAGTACCACAGCGGCGGATTGTTGTCCGGGCGAGCGGCGCCGACGATCTGGCCCAGATCGAGGCGGCTCATGAAGTAGACGAAGGCTTCGTCGACGTACAGCCCGCTGGCGGCGGCCGCGACCAGTCGCGCCAGCAGCGCGGCCACGAAGAAGCCCAGCGCCCGATGCGCGACCTGTCGCGGCGAGAGGGGGCTCACGAGCCGGCGGTCGATGCGCGGGTGCCCGTGCTAGGCGGCACTCGTGGGACCGCGCTCGTGGAGGAAGGGCGAGTGGTGGGTGGCCTCTGCCTGCTCGCGCTTCTCGACCATGTGGAGCACGACCACGCGCACGATGGAGGCCGTGGGCACGGCCAGCAGCATGCCGGCCACCCCGAGCAGCTCAGCCCCCGCGATGAGCGAGAAGATGATGATGACGGGGGAGAGCCCCACGCTCTTTCCCACCAGCGTGGGCACGATGATCTTGCCCTCCGCCAGGAAGACGCAGTACATCGAGCCGAGCACGATCAGGCCCTTCACCAGGCCGCCGCTCACGGGCATGAAGAAGGCCACGAGAAAGGCCGGAACCATGCCCAGCGGGGTGCCGATGTAGGGGATGAGGTTGATCACGCCGGCGAACAGGCCGATGAGAATCGCGTAGGGGAGACCGAGGATCTCGAGCACCACCGAGATGCTGAGCCCCACCACCGTGGCTACGGCCAGCTGACCGCGGATGTAGCGGGCCAGCACGTCATCGATCTTGTCGATGAGCTCCTTGGCTTCCGCTCGTCGAGACGATGGGAACAGGTGCATGAATCCGAGGCGGAGGGTCTCGGTGTCGACGAGCAGGTAGAAGGTGAGCACCGGGATGATGAAGAGCACGGCCACCGCCCCCAGCAGGCGACCCATGAGCTGCGGCAGCGCGTTGAGCGCGTTGACCGCGAACGATGCGGCCTGGGCTGAAGCGCGCGAGAGGTAGTCTGGTACGGTGTCGGCCGCTTCTGGTGGGAGTCGCGCGATGAGCCAGGTGCGTGCCTCCTCGGCCTGGGCGCGCAGCTGCATCTCCAACGTGGGGAGCCCTGTGGTCAGCAGGGCTTTGAACTCTCGTATCACCACGGGCACGACGAACGAGATCACCAGAACGATGAGGCAGATGAGAATGATGTACACCACCGCGATGGCGAGCACCCAGGGCAGCCCCCGTCGCAGCACATGCACCTGCCAGTAGTTCGTGCTCACGGCGCGGGCCTCGCGATTGAGCCACCCCTTGGGGATGTGCAGGGTCAGGGGGCGGTGCAGCACGGCCACCATGGGTTTGAGCAGATAGGCCAGCAGCACCGAGGCCAGCAGCAGCAGCACGGCGTGCTCGATGAACATGAGGGCGCGCAGCCCCACGTAGGCCAGCGCAACCACGCTCAAAACGTAGCAGATCGAGAGGATGCGCTTCTTCAGGTGCTCGCTTTGGGTCATGGTGGGAACATGCATTCTGACAGGCTATTTGTTGACGAACACCCGGCGCGCTTCGACGGCGCCCGGCATCATCTGGATTCCGGTGAGCATGACGTAGTCGCCGACGCCCAGCCCTTCGAACCCGACGTTCTGCTGCATTCGGCTACCCATGATGGCGACCTGCAGCGGAATGCGCACGGTCACCATCTGGCTCTGCCCCCCGCCCATGGTCTGCACGGTGAGCATGCGCTGCGCCGCAGCGATCTGGGTGACGCTGCCCTGGATGCTCACGATCTCCATGCCGGGCCGCGCCGCGCCGGCGGTGTTGAGCGGTGTGCCGTCGTCGTACAGCTGCGACGGATTCGGCATCGGGTTCTGCGTCGGTGTCGGCATCTGTCGAA
>RGZZ01000427.1 GCA_010028905.1 Pseudomonadota bacterium
CCGTTCCTCATTCCGTAGAATCCGGCCGACTCGAGGGCAAAGGATCCGTCGCCCCAGCTCACCTGAACGCCGAGGGCTTCGCCCAGCACGATACGGATCTGCTCCGGCCTGGGGGCGCCGTCGATGGTGCTGTCGTTGAGCAGCGCCACATTCCCATCGGGGTGAACCAGCCATCCCAGCGCGTGGGCCATGCGCGCGAGCACGGGCTCCAGCAGGGCCCGCGCGTGGGGGTTCACCCAGGCGCAGTCGGCAAGGTCGGCAAGGACCTGCGCGTGATACGAGGGGCTGCGCTCGAAGTGCACCCCATCCGGCAGCACCTGGACGGCCACCTCGCGCTCGAGCAGGCCAAGAGCGATACGCTCCCACTGCGCCGCATCGGCGCACTCGAGGGCCGCGGCAGCCCAGAGAAGGGCGCGGATGTTCTTGATGAGATGGTTGCCGCAGATGTCTTCCTCGAGATTGCTCGTCAGGAACGCCATCTGACGGCTGAGCGAATCGGTGAGCAAGGCAAGGCGCCCGTCGTCCACGTCGGCGCGGTGCAGCGACAGCCACTGCATCCACGCCACCGCGCGTATCGAGACCGCCCACGGGTACCAGGCGTCTCGCCCGTCGCTCTCACGCACCTTGCCGTTGCGCGCGGCCCAGTCGCACATGAGGTCGAGGGCGACGTCGACCGGCAGCGCGCCGAGGTAGGCAAACGCGTGCAGCATCACCGCATCGAGTCCGGTACCCCGCCCGAGTGTGGGCGGGTGCCAGTCGGCAGGCAGCGCCAGGGGCCAGTCCCGATAGGCCAGCGGAAGCGTGACGGCGCTGCCTTCCGAAACCTCGATCCGGCCCTGCGTCGAGAAGATGGGGCGAGGCGCACCGGCGCGCAGCCGCGCCGGCGACGCCCCCTCACCGTGAGGCCGGCCGGCGCGGGTGAGCCCCTCGACCCGACGGCGCACGATGCGCGAGACGCGCTGGGTGAGCTGCCTCCAGGGCGTGTAGGCCACAGACGCACCCAGAAGCCCGAGGCGCGCGACAGGCCCGAGACGGGGGAGGGGAAGCAGGCGCGGTTCTTCTTGCACGGCGACGGTGCAATCGGGCTCAGAGACCTGCAGGAAGCGCACGACCTCCTCGAGCAAGGCGCGTCTGCGCACGTCGCCTGTCTCGAGCCAGCGCACAACAAAGGGGATGTTCACGTAGCGGGCGCGCGCGGGAGAAGCGCCTCCTCGGGCCAGCCGACGGGCGACCTCGTTCAGCGCCTCGTCGTACAGACCCACCAGCAGCGCCTCACGATGGGCATCTTCCTTGTCGGTCTCCGACCACACGACCTCTGGAAGCCAGGGCTTGCAGAGCTCGCGCATCACTTCGCGTCCGCGTGTGCCCTGACGAAAGATGTCGTGAGGGAAGGTGAGCACCTGCTCGATGAGGCGACGATCGAGGAGCGGGAAGCGGTACTGCACGCCGTGACGGGCTCCGAGCGCCGCCCACGACTCGAGTCTCGTCGCCACGATTCCGTTCGCGAGCGCGGTCTGCATGCGATCGCGCAGCCGCACGGGAAGCCTCACCCGCCCTCCGCCATTCCCCTTCGAGGCCCGCCAGGCATCAGACAGCACACCCGCGCCGATCAAGACGCGGGGAAAACCGAACCAGGCCTCACGAATCGGGTGAAGCAACCAGCGCACGATGTTCACGATGGGCGCCGTGGGCAGCTCGGCCAGCAGCTGCGCCCATCGCCCCTCGAGCAGGAGCATGGTCTGCAGGTGGTTGCCGTTGCTCGAGACGACCTCGTCTCCTCCCCAGCCGCTCAGCATGACGGTCACCCCCCGCGCGGCCGCGCCCGTCAGAACCGCCGATTCATAGGGAAACGTGTTCTCGAAGGGCAGGTCGACCGGGTCCTGGGTGAGGTAGGTGCGCATGTCATCAACCGTGAGATTGCACGGAATGACCTCGAGACCGAGATGCGTGGCCGTCGCCCGCAGCCGCACCTCTTCCTTCGTCGCCGATTCGCCCGTGAGCGTGGGGGTCCAGCCACAGGCCACCGGATCTGGACGACCGTCGGCGCGCAGCAGTCGCGCCGTGTGCGCCGCAACGAGGCCAGAGTCGAGCCCACCGCTCACGTGCACGCCCACAAGACCGGGGGTTCGCGCCCGATTGCGCACCGACGCCTCGACGACAGGCGCGATCCGCGCCACCGCGTCATCGAGAGAGAGCCCACGAATCGTGCGCGGTGGTCCGCACGGCCACCATCGTCGCACGTCGACCCGATGGTCGCCAAACCACGCAACGTGGCCCGGTGCGACCCTGAACACCCGCGAATCGAAGGTTGCCGTGGGATGCCACGCCCAGCGGTCGCGCAGGAACATGACCGCAAACGAACCGTCGACGTAAGGCTCGAAACCGTCTCCCTCTTCGAGAAACGCGCGCAGCGCCCGCAGGTCGTTGGCGACAGCAGCAGCCCCATCTGGCGCGCGACCGTAGTAGAGCGGGCACACCCCCACCACGTCACGCGCGGCGAACATCCCCCCCCGTCGAAGATCGGCCACCACGAAGGCGAAGTCACCATACAGCCGCTCGACACACGCGCTTCCCCAGCGCTGGTATGACGCCAGCACAATGCGGCTGTCCGGCGTGTCGGCACGCATCCCCAGCGCGCGACAGAGCACTTCTCGCTCGTCGAGGCGGATGTCGCCCGTGATGGCCAGCCCGGCGCCATCATCGACAAAGGGGATCGCCTCACGCGCGCTCTCTGGCGTGACCCGCATGACACGGTTTCCCAGAGCCACGCCGTCGCCTTGCCACAGCGCGGGAGGCTCGCCTGGGCAATCGTGCAGCCCATCGAGCATGCGCCGGACAGCGCTTGCTTGCGACCTGCCCGCGCCACGCGAAACCGCTGCGAAGAGAGTCATGCTTGCAACCGCGCTCTCGATGGCGAAACGCACCCCGACAGTCGGGAGAACCCGAGACAGGAGGACGCGCTGCCGAGCGCGAAACAGCCCACATGGAACGTGAACCGATTCAAGACAGCGCCATGCGCCCCTCCGCAGAGCTGCTTCCAACCCGCCGCCAGTGGCACTCCCCGCGCCTGCAGCAACTCCTCGTCGAGAACACGCTGAAAGCGCCGAGCTGCGTGGAGGGCGGACTCCCCTCTACGATCAAGACGTCCACCTGCGGTTCCTGATTGCCCTTCGGGCACACGCTGTACCCGCTCAAACCCGCGTAGCCGCAACGACCGTGACGCACGTGCGGTGCGTGAAGCGGTTGCTCTCCGCGGCACATTGCAGGTCAGCCAGCCAGCGCTCGGCCTCTGCTTGCGATACAGTGCCCAACGCCAGCGCGGGTGCGATGTACTTCTGTCGATAGCGGTGCTCTGTCGCCGCGGTCCAGCCCGTTCGCTCGTTCAAGAGACGCGTCTGCGCCACCACCCGAAGCCCAGCCTTCGCAGCCCACCCCGCCAGCCAGAGCCCAGCCTGCCCTTGGGCGAAATGGGCCACGCGGGCGGCCACGAGACGTTTCGTGACCTCCGGGTCGCCCCCCTCGATGACCGCCGATCCGTAGTCCGGCTCCACCATCACGATGCGCCCTCCCGGCCGCGTGACGCGCTTCATCTCGACCACGGATGCGTAGGCGTCATCGATGTGAAGCAATGTCCGCATGACGCGACACGCGTCGAAGAAGCCATCTTCAAACGGCAGATGGGTGGCCTCGGCGCGCACGAACCGTGCCGCGCACGCAACTTGCTCACGCGCCCTGCACTGTGACGCTTCGAGCATGACCTGGCTGCGATCGACGCCCACCGCCTCGCCCGTCGAACCGACCACGGCCGCCATCTCCATCACGTGTCGACCCACGCCGCACCCGACCTCGAGCGCACGGTTCCCCGGACGCAGCCCGAGCCACGCGAGGCTCTGCGCTGCCAATGCTCGCTGAAAGTCAGAGGCCCCGGTAGAATCGAGGCGCTCGACATAGACCGACGGGTTCGGAGAGTCGTCAACGTCGACGTAGCCAGATGGGGCGAGAGGGCCTCTGCCAGTGACAGCGGTGTCAGGGTCGGCCATCACGCCCAGCTCCGCGCCCGTTGAGCACGAGCTCACATCTCTCGGACATCGAGCAGACCGCTCTCGCGCAGGTCTTCGAGGAAGGCGGTCACGTCGGCCGTGCAGACCTCTGGTGTCACCTCGAACTCGTCAATGAGACGAGCACAGAGATCTGCCACCCGAACGGGCTCGGTCAGCAGCTCCCACACCCGGGTCGCCACAGGGTCGAGACCGTAGTAGAAACCTCTCTCCACGTCGAGCATGACGGTCTCATCGCCCACGTTGCTCGTGAGCACATCGGTGCGACGGGAGACTTGCGATTCCAGGCTCAGGGTCACGACTGTCTCTTATACACATCTGACGCTGCCG
>RGZZ01000428.1 GCA_010028905.1 Pseudomonadota bacterium
CGATTTCTACCAGTACGCGGTGGGTGGCTATACCAAGAGCCACCCCATCCCTGCTGACCGAGCCAGCTGGGGGGTTGACGGCGAGCTGACGCAACGCGTGCAGAACACCCTGCGCGACATTCTCGACACCCTGCCAGACAACGCCCCCGCGGGCAGCAACGAGCAGAAGCTGGGCGATCTCTACCGCAGCGGAATGGACCAGGCACGCATCGACGCCGCCGGCCTGACCCCCCTGCAACCACTGTTCGATCGCATCAGCGCCATCACCGACATGAGCGATGTGCAGGCCGAGGTCGCGCGACTGCACGCCGCCGGCTTCTCTGCGATGTTCGGCTTCGGCGCCACCCCCGACGCCAGGAACCCGCAGCAGATCATCGGCGAGGCCGACCAAGGCGGCCTCTCCATGCCCAACCGCGAGTACTACCTCTCCAGCGATCCAGAGAAGAAGCGCGTGCGTGACGCCTACATCGATCACGTGGCGAAGATGTTCGCCCTGGCCGGCGACGACGCGCTCCAATCACGCGCCCACGCAGTCGAGGTGCTGGCCCTCGAGACACAGCTTGCGGAGGGCTGCCTCACGCCAGAGCAGATGCGTGATCCGCAGGCGCTCTACAATCCCATGGACCGCGCGCAGCTGTCGCAGCTCACGCCGCACATCGACTGGAACCGCTACTTCAACGGCGTCGGTCGCCCCGATATCGAATCGGTGAACGTGGGCATGCCCTCGTTCTTCGCCACACTCGACAAGACCGTTGCGACGAGCACGCCCGGTCAGTGGAAGACCTATCTGCGCTGGCAGGTGCTGCGGCAGATGGCCCCCTATCTGCCAAGCGACATCGAGAAGGAGGGCTTCCGCTTCACGGGAACCGTGCTCACCGGCGTCACCGAGCAGGCCCCTCGCTGGAAGCGTGTGGTGGCCACCACCGATGAGCTCATGGGCGACGCCCTGGGGCAGAAGTTCGTCGAGCGCAGCTTCACCCCCCAGGCCAAGGCGCGAATGCTCGAGATGGTCGAGAACATCAAGGCGGCGGTGCGCGAGAAGATCGCGACCGGGTGGATGTCTGACGCGTCGAAGCAGGGTGCGCTGGCGAAGGTCGACAGCCTCAAGGCCAAGATAGGCTACCCCGACGTCTGGCAGTCGTACGATGCCCTCGACATCCACACCGATGCCTACGCAAGCAACGTCATGCGCGCCAACGCCTTCGCAGCGGCCAACAGCCTGGCCACCATCGGCAAGCCGAAGGATCCGAACAAGTGGGAGATGACCCCGAGCACGGTCAACGCGTACTACATGCCGCCCAACAACGAGATCGTCTTCCCGGCGGCGATTCTGCAACCCCCCTACTTCGATGTGAACGCAGATGACGCGGCCAACTACGGCGCAACCGGCGCCACCATCGGCCACGAGCTGACCCACGCCTTCGACGATGAAGGCTCGCAGTTCGACGCCACCGGCGCGCTGAAGACGTGGATGACCCTGGAAGACCAGGCGAAGTTCCAGCAGCGAGCTGAGGGCGTGGCGAAGCAGTTCGACGAGTTCAGCTACGACGGCCAGAAGTGCAACGGCCATCTCGTCGAGGGAGAGTCCATCGCCGACCTCGGCGGTCTCGAGATCGCCTGGGCCGCCTTCCAGAAGGCCCAGGCCGGGAAGCCCGAGCCGAAGACCGATGACGGCTTCACCCCGGCCCAGCGCTTCTTCTTGAACTACGCCCTGAGCTGGGCCACCAACATCCGCCCGGAGAAGGCCCACCTGCTGCTCTCGAACGACCCGCACCCGCTGCCGTACTTCCGCGTCATCGGGCCGCTCGCGAACCTGCCCGAGTTCCACGAGGCCTTCGGCGTGAAGCCAAGCGATGCCATGATGCGACCGGAGAACGTGCGCAACAAGCTCTGGAACGCGTGATCACAGCCCTCAGGCCTTCCTGCGGCGCTGCAGCCTGAACGGCGTCAGCGCGGGGTGGCGCGGGGCGCGGGAATGTCAACCGAGGTCGCCCGTGGCTCCGGTACCGGACGCTGCGGGACAGACACGGGCGGCCGCACCACAGGCGGTCGATAGGGAGGCGGCTCGTAGGTCGGGACACGCTGCGGGACCGTCGGGACATCGAGACTCCCATTCGGTACGCGTGCGCCCCCCACCGGATCGAGGTGGAAGTCGAGACGCGCCTCCTGTCCGGCCTTCAGCTTGATGGTTCCCGTCTCCGCGACGTGATCCGGCGCGAACACCTTGTAGCGGTGATTGCCCTCCGCAAGGCTGCGGAGCGTCACCGGCACGCGACCGATCTCCTTCTCATCGACCACGACCTTGGCCCCCAGAGGCGTGGCATTGATCCGCAGCGTCGCCTCCTTCACGAGGGGGACGGCAAGCTTCACGTCGGTCTGGGCGCGCGCCTCGGCGGTGACGATGCGCGTGAGATATCCCTGCTTTCGAACCTTCAGGGTGTGCGGCCCCGGGGAGACGGTGAGCCAGAGACAGCCGCTCGAAGCCTCGACGGCGGCGCCACCGTCGAGGAACACCTTGCCTCCCGTGGGAGAGACCTCGACCCCCAGCCGCGTGGGCGCGAGCGCTGGCGAAGGGAGAGACGACGGCGACACCGCGGGAGAGGCAGGGGCGGAAGACGACGCGACCGATGCCGTGGGAGACGGAGAGCCACCCGCGATCTTCGGCACCCGTGAGGTGAACGGCCAGATCTCGAACGCCGACAAGGCCGCCGTGCTGAGGCCGAGCAGCGCGATGACGACAAGCGCCGGGATGACCGGAGAGCGTGCCTGCGACTTCCCCGCACCGAGCACGGTGGGGTTCTGCGAACGAGGCAGCGGCCGTTGCGAGAGGTCCTCCGGCTGTGCCTGAGGAGAGGGTTGCAACGCCACAGGCACCGGCGCGGGTGTGGAAGGCGCGGGTTCGGGAGACGACGCCACAGGCACCGGCGCGGGTGCGGAAGGCACGGGTGCGGGAGGGGGTTGCCCTGAGCTCTCAGACGTGGGCGGCGAGGTCGACGCCTCGACAGTCGAAGTCGAGGCCGATGGTTCGACCGTCGGATTGGGGGCAGAAGCCATCTCTTGCGGTCCTGTGCCGTCGTCGGCCGCAGCCCCCGTGATGCTCGACCGAAAGCGACGCGCCGGACGCTGCAGATTGCCCGACGACGATGCGTTCCGCGTCCGCGCGGCAAGGAGGCCGTCGATGCGATCGATCACCTCGCGAGCGGTCGATGGGCGCGCTTCTGGCTTGAGCTCGAGAAGCTGGAGCACCAGCGCCTCTGTCTCCACAGAGACCAGTGCGTTCAGCTGCCGTGGAGGCGTGAGGATCTCACCGTTCATCCAGCGGTCGGTGGCTTCTGCCGGGATCGTGCCGGTCAGAAGGGAGTACATGGTAGCCCCGAGGGAGTAGAGGTCGGAGCGAGGGTCGGTGCGCATGCGACCCTGCGAGCCGTACTGCTCCGGTGGCGCGTAGCCCGGCGTGCCCGCGCCTTTGATGATGGTGTGCGTGCCCTGTGCCGAATCAAAGAACTTCGAGATGCCGAAGTCGATGAGCTTCAGGCGATCACGCTCATCTTCGGCGCCATGCGCCGCGCGCAGCAACATGATGTTCGACGGCTTGAGATCACGGAAGATGACGGCCGGCTTGACGTTGTGCAGGTAGTCGAGCACGCGCGCCACCCCGTCGGCGACGCGCAGCACCATATCTTCGGGCAGACTGCCGCCGCTCTGGTTCACCAGCGTCTCGAAGGTGTCTCCGGCGATGTAGTCCATCACGAGATAGTGGCGGGAATCCTGCTCGAAGAAGTTCGTGACGCGAGGCAGGCCAGCGTGTTCGAGACTGGCGAGGATGCGGGCTTCCTTGAGGAACTGATCGGCAGCCAGGGCACGCTCGTTGGCAGAGAGGAAATGAACCTTCATCTCCTTGATCGCAACGCGATTGCCGAGAACGGCATCTTCAGCGAGGTAGACGATGCTCATCCCCCCCTCGCTGAGCGGTTCTGTTATCTTGTATCGCCCTTGCAGCATCGCGCCGACCGCGAGCATTGGTTCCTCCACGACGCACAACAGCACGCCGACCGCGCAGATAAGGCGTTGTTCGTCGACATCGGCAAGGGGTTCCTGCGCAGCGCCGGATGGGCTCGCGCAACGAAAGCCGCGATCACTCTCCGGCGACGATCTCCAGCTCGGCTCGGGCGGCCGTGATGCCGTCGATCTCGAGAATGATCTGGTAGTGTCCGGGCTTCTCGCCCAGCGCATTGCCTTTCAAGAGGTACCCGTTGTGACGGTCCGGATCGGCACGGCGAACCATGTCGACGCGATCGATGCGCTCACCCGCCGCGACGGTGAAAGCGCCCCCCATGGTACGCCCGTAGGAGGTTCCGGCACGGTCGACGAGACGCACGAGCAGC
>RGZZ01000429.1 GCA_010028905.1 Pseudomonadota bacterium
AGGCCGTACTTCCCACCCACCCCAAGCGTGCCCACGATGCGCCCGCGCTGCCCCATGCCGATGCGTATGGCGGGGTCTGCCTCGCCCGTCAAGATGACGTCAGCAAGCATGCTCATCCTGCGGAACTCCCCCAGACTGGCAGTGGTGATGAAGGTGGGGCGAATCCCATTCTGCTGGAGCATAGATGTATGCCGGAGAACTGCACCCACCTGCCCCACGATGGTCTCGCCGGAGGTCACGTAGGCGATGGAGACCCTCTCACGTGCATCGATATAGACGAACGTGCCCACAGCGACGAGAAGAAGGGACAGAACAGAGACCCATGCGGTGCGTCTTCGGGTCATGCAGCCCTCCACCGCGAGAACAAGAGGAATGTGGCCGCAATGTAGCTCAAGGCGGTAACACAGAAGCACGCGGTGAAGCCGAACACGATGGAGAGCAGATAGAAGCCTGAGAAGCCGACAAAAGCGCCGAGGGCGTCGAGAAGCAAGGCCGGGCCGAGCAGCGCTTCATCGATCCGGAGCAGCCCCAGCGGGAAGAAGGCCCCCGCGAGGATGCCGAAAGGGGCCAGCACCAGCAGCGACGCCCCAGTGCGAACAATGACGCTGGTGGAGTGGAAGGGAAGGCTGCCCATGCTCGACGACAGCAGCAGCAGCAGCAGCGCCACTACGCCCGCCGCCACCAGCGGATGAAAGGGACGGCGGAGCAGTCGGGTCATCGTGCTGCCCACCGACGACAGGACGAAGATGAGCAGGGTCACTGCCATCGTGGTCGACGCGGGGTCACCGAACAAGCTGCGAAAACGGGCGTAGGCATACATCTGGAAGGTGACGAAGCCGACCCCGATGAGAAAGAAGTAGGCAAGGTCGCGACGCTGCCCGCGATCAGGCCGCCGTCTCATGAGCACCAGCGAGACGATGAGTCCTACCACCAGCGCCCCCGCCGCCCCGTTCAGAACGATAAACGTCGCCCTTGGTGCTGACCCGCTCCGCACCGCGCTGAAGGGCCGGTCGTCGGTGTCGGGAGAGACATGCGCGCCAACCTGATCGACGGTCTGCCAAGTCTCGGGAAGCTGCGTGATAGGACCCACGAGATCTTGAACCCGGACGCCGCTGGCTCTCCCCGTCTCGAGGAGGTAGGTGACGACGCGTTCGACCTGTGTCTGGTCGGGTGAGGTCACCAACGCCATCTTGTAGTCGGCCTTCTCGCGAAACCCGTGGGCCCTGCGAGGCCCTGGGAGCAGCAGCACCCCGCACCGCAGGCCGATGGAGCGAGCGGTGGCGAGCGCCGCACCGATCTGATGCTCGAGAAGGTAGGCCACGAGAACACCGTTGGGGCGAAGCAGGTCCGTCGCGCGCCTGAACGCCTCTTGTGTGAGCAGGTAGTTCTCGAACTCGACCGGGTTCTCATACCGCGTGGCCGGTGATCCGGGCAGATCGATCAAGATGTTGTCGAAGTGACCCGTCGCCGTCTCGAGCGCCGCCCTCCCCTCCATGTTGATGATGGAGACGCGCTTGAACATCTCAGCGTTGTACGCAGGATTCTGGGTGAAGAAACGGGTTACGACGGGGTCGAGCTCGACGCCGACGAGATTGTTCCACGCCTTCTCCGGAACGGCACGCAGAGGCCATCCCCCGCCAACCGCAATCATCATCGTTCGGTCTGTGGGCTTCACGAAGCTGTAGATGAGGTGGCGGCGATCATCGGCCTTCTCCTGGAATATCCAGGTGACGTAGTAGTTGTAGCACCCCGCGAGATCATGGGTTCCCTCGCGCTGGTAGAGGTTTATCTTGGCGTTGGGGCTCCAGCAGTCGAGAATCGGGCGCAGCTGCGCGCTGTCAGCCGCGGACATGTACTCGAGATACGAATGGTGCTCGAAGCGATGGCGGATATCGCGGAGCTGCTCGATGCGCTGATCGAACGAAGGGTTCAGCAATGCCACCAGGGTGAGCGCACCCGCGGCCACCGCGCCAATGCGCCCCAGCGGCAGCAGCATGCAGCAGGCTGCCGCGATGAGCAGCGAGAGATTGTTTCCCACCGACATGACCGCATAGCCGTGAACCGCAAAACCACAAACCAGGCCACAGAGCCCGACGGCGACCACCCCGCCGATGCCCTCTCGCTGGCGCTGCATGAAATAGAGCAGCAAGGTCGAGTAGACCATGCCGAAGAGGGTGAGCGTGATGCCGATGAGCGTGACGCTCACACCCAGCATCATGGCCATGCTGGGCACCGCCTCGTTCACCATGAGGCAGGACGCCAGCGACAGCAGCATCGAGAGCCCCGTGAGCATGCACAACCTACGGGCACGCCTCGCGTCGAAAGTGCCCTGGTTGAGGCGGTGCGCCAGGTACATGCCAAAGCCGTTGAAAACGCTCACCAGGGCAAAGACCACCCGCAACCCCGCTCGCAGCGCGGTCAGGCTAGCCGCGATCTCTTCGGCGATCATGGTCTGATAGACGATGGAGAACATGGAGAACGCAAAGAGAAGCCACAGCCACAAGACGTGCTCGCGCTGTGGCGACGCGGGTCTGGAAGGCGCTGCGATCACCGGCTCTGAAGCTGGGGACGTTTCACCGTCAGCCCATAGATCGCGCAGGCGTTGTCCCACGCGATCCTGGTCTCGATGTCCGCCGGCAGCTGGGTGAGCAGACGACGGGCCAGCAACGTGGGGCGCCCGCGGGTGACGCCCTTTTCGGGAACACTGAAGAACGTGTCGGTGCCGATGACGAAGCGATCGGGGTAGGCGCGGAACATCTCGAGCCACTCTGTTCGCAGCATGCCCTTCGCGTCGAGCGGCGTGTTCTGGTTCTGGCTGTTCGAGCCGCACCCGCGCAGCTCGCGGAACTTGATGCTCATGTACAGGTTGGGGTGTCGTTCGAGAAGCGAGCGCATGAGCGTGACGGTGCGATCGCCGGTGTTGTCCCACCCAGCGTGGGCCCAGAGGATGCGTGCTTTTCGGTTGTGATCGAGGAGGCGCTCGAAGCCGGCGATGTTGGCCTTCAGGCCCGTGGGGTTGAAGATCACGGGCACCTTGGGCGGAATCGACATGTCGTTCTGCACGGCCTCCATGTGGAGGTCGACGGGAACGTTGTGCGCAGCGGCGATGTCGGCCAGCTGCAGCAGCAGCGGATGATCTGGAGGGACCGACTCATACGGGTGGTTGCGACCGAACGAGAGATGCTCGGCCGTCATCTCACCGAACCCTCGCGCCCCCATCTTGAGCAGCTTGAGGGCGCGCTCTTCGAAGGCCTTGCTCACCTTGGCGTCGACGCTCTTGACGGGCGTCGACTGGAGCATGACGTTCAACGAGCTTCCTCCCGCCACGAAGCTGACCGCGTCGGGACGCTTGGCGATCATGGGCGTGAGCGAGTCGTTCTCCATGACCTGCGCCTCTGCAGCGTGGGGCTCATCGGCCGGCGGGGTGAGGGTGATGAGGTACTGGGCTCCCGTGAACGCGTTTGTCGACAGTGCCGCGTCAAGCGCAGAGAACGGGTCGAGGCTGATGCCGGTCGGCGACATGTAGTGGCTGATGATGTGGATGTGCGTGTCGATGAACCCGTTGAAGGGCTTGTCCACGACCGGCGGCAGGATGGCTCTCTTCTTCCAGGGGGGGTTGAGTCCGAAGAGAGCGAGCATCACGGCGAGGAGCAGCAACAGGAGAAGCAGCCACTTCGCTCGGCTGGAGCGCGAATCTCTCGCATCATCACGTACGGGGGCTAGTGTGACGCTGGTGCTCATGGGGTCAATCCTCCTGAGGCGGTGCTTCAAGAATACACGGCAAGGATTCTTTATTCAATGGCTGGCAGGCTCTACCCTGTCGATTCAGGCAGGAAGATCAGGAGACCCGCCCCCCTCCTCGAGCAGCGGCGCGGCCGTTCCATCAGCAACCTCGAGGCTCGCGGCCGACGTCGCTGCGGAAGAGACCGTGTAGACCCCGTCGCGATAGCTCCACTGGCGAACGAGCTTGTCGCTGTAGGCGAGCAGGCGGGTGCGGTTGCGCTCGATGACGATGCCGCTGACGATGAGAAAGACGCCAGCCAGGGTGGCATAGATCTGCCAGGGCATCGAGACGAGCACGTGATGGGCCTGAAAGAACGTCTCGACCGCGGTGATGCCCGCCCCCAGAACAACGAGCATGGCGCGGTCGTTCAGGCTTCCCAGGGTGAAGAGCAGCACGCCTGCGAATCCGGCGGCCAGGTCGTGAACCGTCCCACCGAGGCTGATCGACAGGCACAGCGAAGGGAGCCCCAGGGTGAGGCCCGCCATCGTCTCGAGGAGCGCCCGATGGGTCCGGACGTGCAGGAACCAGGCCGAGAACAGCAGCCAGGTGGCCAGGGGAAAGCTCACATACTCGACGAGAACCGGGCGAGGTGCGTT
>RGZZ01000430.1 GCA_010028905.1 Pseudomonadota bacterium
CCGAGCGGTCGCGCTTCCTGGCTGCGGTGGAGCGGGCCACCGCCGTCGACGCCACCTTGGCCGCTCCCATGCGCGCCGCGGCGACCGCGCTTGCCCTCGAGTACTACGACGCCCTCGCCCGCGAAGCCACGCTGGCACGTCTCGACGCCCTCGTGGGCCCGTTCGACACATTGTACACGCGGGTGGCGATCCGCTACACCGATT
The DNA here is from genome assembly GCA_010028905.1 of Pseudomonadota bacterium. Classification (NCBI taxonomy): domain Bacteria; kingdom Pseudomonadati; phylum Pseudomonadota; species Pseudomonadota bacterium. The sequence goes on from RGZZ01000430.1 coordinate 205, forward strand.
TCGACCCTCGCATTGCGCTGCAGCAGATTCCCCCGCCGCCCCCGACCAACGCGCAGCTGGGGCGCGACATGGCCACGCTCGTGTTCTGTTCGATCTGGCTCGACAGCCGTCAGCTGCTGCGCGCGCTCATCGACACGGGTCGCGCGATGCGCTAGGCCCTTCGGGCTGCCGCGTGGCCGCCCGTCGTCAGCGGATGAGGCGGTTCAGCTGGAAGATGGGCAGCAGCACCGAGACCACGATGAACGCCACCACAAGGCCCATGATCAAGATCATGGCGGGCTCGAGCAGCTTGGCGAACATCGCCAGCTTGCGATCGGCCTCTTTCTCGAAGAAGACCGCCGCGGCGGTGAGCAGGCAGTCAAGCTGGCCGCTCTTCTCGCCGGTCTCCGCCATCTGGCACACCAGGGGCGGCATGAGTGGCACCTGGCGCAGGGCCGCGCCGAGGGCCTCACCGCGTTCGACCTTCTTCTCGACCGCCTCTAGCTGCTGGGCGAGCACGGCGCTCTCCACCACCTCTCGCGCGCTGATGAGGGCGCGCACGAGGGGCACGCCCCCCTTGTGGAGCAGCGCCACGGTGCGACACCAGCGCGAGACCTGCGCCCACAGGTGCAGCTGGCCGATGAAGGGAACGCGCAGGAGAAACCCGTTGCGCACCACGGGCGAGACGCTGCGCATGAAGGCGCCGAAGCCCAGCACCCCCGCCGCCGCCAGCAGAATCCCCCCCTGGGTGAGGAACGTGCCCACCCCGAGAATGATGCGCGTGGGCAGCGGCAGCTGCACGTGGAACGACGCGTAGATGCGCACCAGGGTCGGGGCCACGTGGGTGAGCATGAAGACTACCAGCGCGAGGCTCGCCATGAGGATGACCGCCGGATATACCATGGCGCCCACGACCTTGCCGCGGAACTCCTGGGCGCGCTCGATGAAGAACGCGTACTCCTCGAGCAGCGTGTCGAGTGCGCCCACCCGCTCGCCCGCCGCCAGCAGGCGGGGAAGCAGCGAGCCGAACACGTCGCTCTCGCCGATGGCCTGGGCAAATGACGCACCTTCCTGCAGGCGCACCCTCACCCGGGAGAAGGCGCGCTGCAGCGCGCGCTCTGGCAGCTGACCCACGAGCGAGTCGAGGGCCTCGGTCAGGGGAATGCCCGCGCGCATGAGCGTGGCCAGCTGCACCAGCGCGAAGGCGAGGCTCTCCGGTGAGGCCTTGCCCCCCGCGGCGGTGGCCCGCTCTTCCTCGAGGCGCGACGGGAAGAGCCCCTGCCCGCGCACGCGTTCGTAGGCCACGGCGCGCGAGGGCGCGTCGATGAGGCCGTTCGTGGGCTTTCCTTGCGCGGTGTAGGCCTGGTACTCGTAGAGCGGCATGCGATGGGCCTCAGGCGCGGGTGGCGCGCAGGCACTCCTCCACGCTGGTGAGCCCCTCGAGGAACTTCAGGCTGGCGTCTTGATCGAGGGTGCGCATGCCCTTCTGCACCGCGATGCCGCGAATCACCGAGGCCTCGCCGCTGCGCACGATCTGGCGACCGACCTCTTCGTCGGCCTTGAGCACCTCGAACACGCCCACGCGCCCCCAGTAGCCGGTCTGGAAGCACTTCTCGCAGCCGCGCGGCCGATACACCGTTCGCCCACGAAGCTGCGCGGGCTGCAGCCCGATCTGGGCGAGCTCCTCGTCGCGGGGCACGTAGGCCTCGCGACAGCTCATGCAGAGCCTGCGCACGAGTCGCTGCGCCACCACGCCGAGCAGCGCGGCGCTGATGAGGTACGAGGGAATGCCCATATCGAGCAGCCGCGAGACCGCGCTGGCCGAGTCGTTGGTGTGCAGGGTCGAGAGCACGAGGTGGCCCGTGAGGGCGGCGTGGATGGCGATCTCGGCCGTCTCCGGGTCGCGGATCTCGCCCACCATGATGATGTCCGGGTCTTGTCGCAGAATCGAGCGCAGGCCTGCCGCGAAGGTGAGGCCGATCTTGGCGTTGACCTGTATCTGGCCGATGCGCGCGGCCTGGTACTCGACCGGGTCTTCGATGGTGATGATGTTGCGATGGGGCGACTGCACCTCGAGCATGAGGGCGTAGAGGGTGGTCGACTTACCGCTGCCCGTGGGGCCGGTCGAGAGCACGAGCCCGTGGGGGAAGGTGCCGAATTCGTGCACGGCGTTGTAGGTGTCCCTGTCGAGGCCCAGATCGCTCAGGGTGCGCAGCTTCTGCGAGCGGTCGAGCAGACGCATCACCACGCGCTCACCGAAGAGGGTCGGCACGGTCGACACGCGCACGTCGATGGCACGATCTCCCGCGCGCAGCTTGGTGCGCCCGTCTTGCGGCAGGCGCGACTCGTCGTGCTTGAGCCGCGAGATGACCTTGATGCGGGCCACCACCTTGTTGAACTGGTGACGCGGAATGGTGAAGGCGTCTTGCAGCACGCCGTCGACGCGCATGCGCACGATGGCCTGATCGTCATAGGGCTCGAGGTGGATGTCGGAGGCTGACGATCCCACGGCCTTCAAGAACATCGTGCTCACGAGCTGCACGATGGGGGCCTCGCTGCTCACCGAGTAGAGGTCGGTGATGCGATCGTCCTCGTCGAGAACCACCGCGCCGTCTTCGGCGGGACCGCTCTCGAGACGGTCGACCAGCAGCTGGCGAAGGCCTTCCTCGACCTCGGCCCGGGACATCATCACGGGCTCCACGTCCTGCTTGAGAACCAGGCGGATGTCTTCGAGGGCGGGCAGAGCGTCGCGTGACGCGATGCCGATGCGCACCGTGTCTGTGCCGTCGAGGGGCAGCAGCAGGTGCTTCTGGAGGAACTCCAGCGAGAACTTCTCGGTGATGGTGGCGAGCGTGCCGCGGGGCTCGCGCGCGGCCTGGGCGTCGGTGTCGAGCATCGGTCTCTCCTCGGGTTCAGGGTGCATGCTCATGACGACGGCGCCCCCCCCGTTTGTTCACGTGCTACTGCCAGTTCGGCGTGCGTCCTGGCGAAGGGGGGGCAACCGGCAGCATGCGGTTCCCCGGAGGGGGAGGCTGCGAACCTGGAGCCGACAGGGGCGGCAGGGCTTCCGGCGTGGGAATGGGACCGGGGCCGGGCAGCGGCTGGGCCTGCGGATCCTTCGGAGAGGTGCGCGGCGACTGGGCAGGCACGTACTCCATGCTCTCGTTGTAGCTCTTCTCGTTGCGCATCGAGCGCTCGTACATCTGCTGGTACTGCTCGTTGATCTCGCGCGCCTTCTGCGGGCTGTCGACGATGTGCGGGGTGAGGAACACGAACAGGGTGGTCTTGCTCACCGTGCGGTCTTTCGTCTTGAAGAGCAGATCGCCCAGCAGGGGGATGTCACCGAGGATGGGGATCTTGCGAATGGTCTGGAGGGTCGTGCGCTGCACCAGGCCGCCGATCACGAGGGTCTGGCCGTCACCCAGCGAGACCTCGGTGTTGACCTCGCGCTTCGAGACCACTGGAACCTGCACGGCAGACGCGCCCGTGCCGGTCTTGATGGTGTCGATGACCTCTTGCAGGTCTTGGTGAACCTCGAGCCGCACGTTCTGGCCCTGGCTGATGTGGGGGGTGAGCTTGAGGTTCAGGCCCACCTCGCGGTAGTCGAAGTTGACGATGGGGTTGCCGTTGATGTCGAACTTCACGCCGGTGGCGAAGGGTACGATCTTGCCCACGCTGATGTCGGCCTGCTTGTTGTTGTGGGTGAGCAGCCGGGGGCTGGCCAGCAGGTTGAAGTCGGTGGTGGTGGTGAGGAAGTTCAGCAGCGCGTAGTTGTTGGGGAACTTCACCGTGGTTCCGCCCACATTGATGCTGGTCTGGGTCGGGTCGACGGTGCCGATGACGAAGTTGCCGGTCTGCAGGGTCTGGTAGATCTGCTCGATCGACTGACCCGCGCCGAAGCCCACGATGCCGCTGCCCTTGATGGTGGCCTGCCACTGTATGCCCGTTGACTCGAGGTTCTTGGGCGACACCTCGGCCACGATGGCCGAGACGAGAACCTGCTTGCGCGGGATGTCGAGCTGCTCGACGAGGCGGCGAACGGTGCTGTACTCGGAGCCCGTCATGTAGAAGACCAGGGCGTTGTTGCTCACGTCGGCCGAGACCTTGGCCGAGGCGAAGCCCTGCTGCCCGATGGGCATCTGGGCTTGCGACGTGGGGTACACGATGTTCGAGGTGCGGTTGGCCGCGCCTTGCTGA
>RGZZ01000431.1 GCA_010028905.1 Pseudomonadota bacterium
GCGATACCCCGGGTAGGGCGTGCCGAACGGAAAGTTCGGCGCGCACGTGATCACCTGCACCGTGTGCCCCGCGCGCACCCACTCCCGGGCGTGCTCGTAGGTGCGCGACGCCGGTGCGTTCACCTCGGGTGGGAAGTTGTCGGTGATGAAGACGATTCGCATGCGCGCCCAGGAACCGTTCGCCGCTCCGCGGGGAAGGGTCCTGCGGCCAGAACCCCCAACAGTGCATGCACGCCCTCGACTCAAACACACTCGCCAGGAGACCCCGTGATGGCATTCGACCCCTCCCGCATCCCTGGCCTCGAACCGCTCACGCGTGACTACATGATCGCATTCGACAGGGTCGCGGCGTTCTACGGGGGAGACCCCCACGATCTCACGGCGTATGACCGGGTCGCCGCGCGGGTCGATGCGCGGTGCCTCCCCCGCGCGGAGGTCGCCACCGTGCTGACCGAGCAGAATCGCGCCTTCAGATGCGACCCGCGGGCACTCGCCTCCATCGACGCCTTGTCTGCCCCTGGCACGCGCGCGGTGGTGACCGGCCACCAACCGATTCTATTCGGCGGTCCGCTGTTCGTGATGCTGAAGGCGCTCACCACCATCAAGCTGGCACAGACGTTGAATGCACGCGGGCGAGGCGTTCACGTCCCCGTCTTCTACATCGCCTCAGACGACCACGACCACCGCGAGGCCGGCACCCTTTCCCTGCGCGGCGCCGATGGAGAGCGCCGGACACTCACCCACCGGGGAACCGGCGGTGACGACCGCGTTCCGCTGTCGCACGTGCAGCTTGGAGAAGAGATCGAGGCGCTTCGCCAAATGCTGCTCGACGCGCTGCCCGACGGGCCAGGGCGAGCGCTCACGACCGCCCGCCTCGAAGCGGCGTGGCGTATCGATCACACCTTCTCTCGCGCGTTCGGGACCTGGATGAGCGGTCTCTTCAGCCCGCACGGCCTGGTGATGCTCGACCCCGCCGACCCGCGCCTGAAGGCGCTCTGCGTCGATGCAGCGACGAAAGAGATCACGCATCGCTCGCCGTCGACCCGACGCGTGCGCGAGACAACGACACGACTCGCAGACCTCGGCTACGTGCCCCAGATCAAGCTGAGAGCCAACCGTCTCAACCTCTTCCTGCTCGAAGACGGGTCGCGAAACGCCCTCGAAGCGCGAGACGACGGTTTCGTGGCCACGCCTGGTCAACGAGAGATATCGCAACACGACCTGCTGGAGACCTGCGTCCGCGCGCCCGAGCGCTTCAGCCCCAACGTCGTGCTCCGCCCCATCATGCAAGACCTGCTGCTGCCCACCGTGGCCAGCGTTCAAGGCCCCGCTGAGATCGCCTATCATGCGCAGCTCGGCGGCGTCTACGCCGATTTCGATCTGCCCATGCCCATCATCGTTCCGCGCAAGAGCGTGACGCTGCTCGAGGCCAGAGACGCCCGGACCCTCGAGGCACTGGGCCTCTCTGTCTGCGACCTCTGGCGCGACCGAGAGACCCTGGTGCGAAGCGTGCTGCACCAGCGACTGCCCCAGGCGCTGCACCAGAAGCTCGACGACGCGCGCGCCGCGCTTGCACAAGGGCTTGAGGCCTATCGCGCGCTGGCCCGCTCGGTCGATCCGGATCTCGAGCGCACCGCGGCCTCTACGCAGGCGAGGCTCATGCCCCAGATCGCGCATCTCGAACGAAAGATCACGGACGCCGCATCCGCGCGGGAGGAGAACCTGTCGCGAAAGCTGCGGCGGGCCTGCGGCGAGGTCTTTCCCGAAGGGGTCCTGCAAGACCGTTTCACCCCGATCGCGAGCATTCTCGCCGCACACGGCGACGCCATCGTCGAGACCCTGCTCACGCGCATCGACCCGCTGCGCTTCGAGCACAGCGTGATACCGATCTGACATCTGTAGGGTGACGGCCACCGTGGCGGGTTCGAAGCCCTCTCACCGGACCGCGTACCCGCGGCCGCTCAGCTGACGTCGACGGCCACAGCGTTGCTCTCCGAGACCTCCGCAAACCAATGCGCGCTGCGCTTGGGGGTTCTCGCGAGCGTCTCCCTGTCGACGTGCAGAAACCCATAGCGCTTCTTGTAGCCGTTGATCCACGAGAAGTTGTCGAGCAGCGACCACATGTAATAGCCGCGCACGTCGACGCCTGCCTCGATGGCGCGATGCACCGCAGCCAGATGATCGCGGACGAACGCGATGCGCGGGGCATCATCGATCTCGCCATCGACCCACGCGTCATCGAGACCCAGGCCGTTCTCGGTGATGTACAGCGGCATGTCCGGGCAGATCGCGTGCACCTCTCTCAGCACGAGCTCCAGGGCGTCCGGGTCGATCTCCCACGCCCAGTCGGTGTAGCGCCCACGCGGATTTCGCACGAAGCGGAACAGTCCCTCGATGGAGAGCCGGCAGGGTTCGTGCGCTCGCCCCGTGTTGTTGATCGAGAACTCCGTGCGGGTGCTGTCGGCCGATGCGTGGTGCGGATAGTAGTAGTTCACCCCGAGCCAGTCACAGCGGGCGATGCGCTGCTCAGCCACGCCTTCGGGAAGGAGAGAGCGCCGCGCATAGAAATCGAGGACGTCTTGCGGGTAGGTTCCCCGCATCACCGGTTCGAGGAACCATCGATTGAGGAGGCCATCTGCGAGCCGTGCGGCTTGCGCGTCACCTGGCCCGTCACTGGCGGGGAGCACCGGCGAGACGTTGAGACAGATGCCGATGGCCCCATCTCGCCCGCTCTCGCGAAACCCACGCACCGCCGCGTCGTGGGCCTGCAGCAAGCGATGCGACGCCAGAACCGCGGCGCGGTAGTCGTGCAGGGCGGGTGGATGCAGCCCGGTCACATACCCGTTGAGAATCGTCCAGGCAGGCTCGTTCAGCGTGCCCCACAACGTGACCCGATCACCCAGGCGCTGGAAGCAGACGCGCGCGTATGCCGCGAACCGCTCCACCGTACGAGGGTCCTCCCAGCCCAGAAGCGCAGATGGGTCCGAAGCCTCGCTCTGGGCGCGATTCCACGCACACGCGGCCTTGCCGAGCGCAAGTGGAAGGTCCCAGTGGTACAAGGTGGCGTTCGGGGCGATGCCCGCTTCGAGGAGCGCATCGATCAGCCGATCGTAGAAGTCGAGGCCGGCGGTGCTGAACGCCCCCGCGCCGTGTGGATCGACCCGTGGCCAGCTGATGGAGAAGCGATAGCCGGTGTGCCGCAGACGCTGCATCCACGCCACATCATCTGCCCAGCGACGAACGTGATCGCAGGCCAACCGAGGGGTCGCCGCCTCGAAGATGCGCTCGGGGAAGCGGTCGCAGAACTCGTCCCAGACAGAGAGACCGCGCCCCTCGCGGCCTTCGATCTGCAAGGCTGCCGTGGCCGAGCCCCAGACGAACCCCTGTGGAAAGCGCAGCAACCTGCGTCTTTGCAAAGTATGATCGCTCAACGCCTGAACACGGGAGAGGGGGGGCTACAGGCTGACCTTGGCCACGATCTGCAGGTGGTCTGACGCCTGCTGCGACACTCCAGGGATGTCTACCACATGCGAGTCGAGAACCTTGTCGCGCTGCGACGCCGGCACGATGATGTGGTCGAACTGCTCCGGACCGTGGCCATGACCCTTGCGCGGATCTGCCGGCCAGGTGCGGCGTTCCTTCTCAGGCTGTCCCTGGAGGGTATCAACCATGCTATCGCCGCCCGGCGGATTCAGGATGGCCTGCACCGACTTGTCTTCGGTACCGTCGTTGAGGTCGCCCATGAGCGCGTAGAAGCGGCCCGGGTAGGCTTTCATCTCAGACTGCATGATGCGAACCGCCTCGCGCCCTTCGGCGATGCGCTGGTTGTCGGGGTTCTCCCCACCAGGATGGGCGGGATCACCCGGAGCGTAGACGCGACGCGATTTGGCGTGGGTGGTGTAGATCGTCATGGGAATGCCCTTGACGTCGATGTCGGCGCGCAGCAGATCGCGGCTGAACTTCGTCTCACCTGACCCGTCGGCCAGGGGGAACCGCGCATCGGTGTGGCTTACCACGTTGGTGATGGGATACTTCGAGGCCACCGCAACGTGGACGCCGCGGGCGTCGTTGGTCTCTGCCATGGCGATGAAGGGGAACTTGCCCGGCAGCTTCTGGGCAAAGAAGGCTTTCACGTTCTCGAGGTTCGTTCCGACCTCGTTGAGGGTCACCACGTCGGCGCCCGACTGATCGATGTTGCGGGCCATCTGATCGAGCTCGGCCTGGCTCTTCACGCGCTTGCCCATGGCGGGGTCGGCCTCGCCGGGCGTGAACCAGTTCTTGATGTTGTACTGCCCGAGGGTCACGGTCTCTCGAGGCGTGTCGTCAGCAGCGGTGGGAGCGGCGCCGCCGG
>RGZZ01000432.1 GCA_010028905.1 Pseudomonadota bacterium
TCGAGCAGGGCGTAGGCCGCGCGACGAACGCCCCTGTCTTGATGGATGACCAGCCCCTGAATCTCCGGTCCGGCTTCAGAGGTTGCAACCTCGTGGAGCATCTCGAGCAGGTTCGCCTTGTGGTCGGCGACCTCGGTGCCGAGCGCACCTTCGAGGAAGGTCTTCTCGAGGTTCTTGTCAGGGAGCATGCGCCGCAGCAGGTCGAAGGCCAGCTTGCGCGCCCGCAGGTCGCGCGAAGTGGTGACCACGCCCAGAAGGGGCTCGATGGCGTGCTCTCCCTTGCTGGCGTACTCGCGGCAGGCTGCAATGATCTTGATCTGATCGCCGGACTCGAGGTCACTGGCCAGAACCCCCCAGTCGCTGCTGAGGCTGTTGAGCAGAACCAGGTCGACGTACTTGGCGGCCTCGACCTGAAACCGGATAACCTCCTGGCGCGCCGCACGGACCCAGTCCTCCGCGGCCAGTGGCAGGCTGGGCACCGGCCCCGCCAGGTTCATGTTGCGCCCCTCGGCAGCCCCTGATTCGTGCACGCCCTGCCCCGCGTCAGCCATCGAGTGATCCCTCTCCGCGCCATCGATATCGCAGCCGTGCGGCCCTCTCTCAAGGGGCTCGCCCGTGCATCTGTCGATTACGCGCGCTCCAAGACCAAATCCTGCCCGGGAGCCGTCGGAACGAAGCCGGCCGAAACCGCCTCGAGACCGCGACTCACGGCGCAACGGCGCGGAACACGATGGGGCGATGGTGGTAGATGCCGCTCCATCGCGTCTCCACCCAGGCATCGAAGCGCCCGGGTGACGCAGCAAACCACTTCAGTCGGGTTCTGAACTCCCCATTCTCACCGATCTTCACCGGGACCAGGAGCAGCTGGCCCGAGGAATACTCTGTAGAGTCGAACGAGACGCGCACGTTGCGAGGCACCCAGATCGCCAGCTCGGCCTGCCGGGCCTCTCCGCTGTCGATCGGGTGGCGCACCGCGCCCTGCACCGTGGTGGGGTGCCACTCGAGCGCTCGCCCCGCGCACTCGTTCACCATCGCCGCGGCGGGAGCGGATCGCTCGTCGGAGACGACGTTGGTGTCGAGGGCCAGCTTCACCTGATCGACCATGTCACGCACATTGGGAACGAGGCCGGCGGTCTTCACCGAAGAAGGGCTGTAGTAGCTCTTGCCCGTGAGCAGGCCCACCGAGAAGATGACCGCGAACATGGCCGCCACCAGCCCGTAGAAAGGCTTGACCGAATAGGTCGGACGAGGGCGTTCCGACGGGGCGGCGCGCATTCCCAGCGGAGGCGCGCCTCGCACGAGAGCGGGAGCCGAGCCCGCAGCGACGGGTGCAAGCGGCTGCGCGGCCACCGGTTGCGAAGGTGCAGCGTCTTCGCCCGCCTGTGCATCTGCGAGCATCTCCGGCGCAAGCGGTACATCGCGCTCTGCCTCCCACCGCTTCATGACCCGCGCGGTGAAGTCAGCCGACGGCCCAGGGACGGGCAAGGCGCGCAGGCCTGCCACGAGCGTGCGCAGGAGCGCGAGCTGATCGCTGCACGCCGCGCATGCCAGCAGGTGTGCGTCGACAGTCTCACGCTCGCCCATCGAGAGCTCACGTTCGAGGTACGCGGAGAGGTCTTGTCTGGCCTGTTCGCAGTTCAGACGGATTCACTCCTCTTCGTGCCGTGCGCCGAAGCGGCAGGGCGGATTCGGACATACGAAGCCCGAGACCGCGGGCTTGTTCCGGAAATTCCTACTCGTGACCAAACCGTCACAACTGCCCCCATCACCCAAGAAGCTCCGACTTGCTGCCGAGGCGCTCGCGCATGAAGGCACGCCCGCGATGCAGCCGCGACTTCACCGTTCCCATGGGCAGCCCGAGCATGCTGGCGATCTCTTCGTATGAGTACCCCAGCACGTCGTAGAGGGCGACCACCTGCCGAAAATCTTCAGGAACCTGGGCGAGCACCTTCTGAAGAACGTCGGCCAGCTCTTTGCGCAGCAAGGTGTCGCCTTCGTTCCAGAGCGGGGTCGGCTGCTGCTCCGCGCCCCCCGGCTGGGCCTCGAGGGAGGTGGATGGACGGCGCGACGCGCGTCGCCTGGCATCGCGGAACGTGTTGAGAACCACGACGTAGATCCATGAGGTCAGCGACGAGCGCCCCTTGAAGTTGGCGATGCCCTTGAGCACGTTGATCATGGCGTCTTGCGCGAGATCATCGGCGTCGGCGGCATTGCCGGTGAGAGAGTACGCCAGGCGGTACACATAGCGCTGATAGCGCTCGACGAGCAGGGCGATGGCCGCCTCGTCGCGCGCCTGGCAGCGTTCGATGAGCGCCTGGTCGGTCACGCCGTCAGCCGCAGTGCCACCGGGGCCTGCATCCGGGGAGAGATCGCTCACGTCACCCTTCTTCACTCTCGTATCTTGCCTTCAGCTCATTGACGATGGCGGCGTCAGCGAGTGTCGTGGTGTCGCCGACGACGCGGCCCTCCGCGATGTCGCGAAGGAGCCTGCGCATGATCTTCCCGCTCCGGGTCTTGGGAAGATCGTGGGTGAAGTGGATCTCCTGCGGACGCGCGATGGCGCCGATCTTTGCCGCGACGTGGGCTTTGAGGACGTCGACCCGCTCGTTCGAGGGGGAGACCCCCTGCTTCAACGTGACGAAGGCGCAGATGCTCTGTCCCTTGAGCTCGTGCTGACGTCCGATGACAGCCGCCTCGGCCACGTCTGGATGATCGACGAGCGCACTCTCCACCTCCATGGTCGAGATGCGATGGCCGGCCACGTTCATGACATCGTCGACGCGACCCAGCAGCCAGAAGCAGCCATCGGCGTCCTGCTTGGCGCCATCGCCGGTGAAGTAGCGCCCCGGAAAGCGGGTCCAGTACTGCTGGCGATACCGCTCCATGTCGCCGTGGATGCCTCGCGTCATGGCGGGCCAGGGCCGGTTCAGCACGAGATAGCCGGCCTTGGTGCCCGGCTCGATGGCATCGCCGTTGTTGTCGACGATCTGGGCGTCGATGCCCGGCAGGGGGAACGTGGCCGATCCGGGGCGCGTCTCGGTGATGCCCGGAAGGGGGCTGATGAGGATCATGCCGGTCTCGGTCTGCCACCAGGTGTCGACGATGGGGCAGCGCTCCCGCCCCACGTTCTGGTGGTACCACATCCAGGCCTCGGGATTGATGGGTTCCCCCACGCTTCCCAGGAGCCGCAGCGACGAGAGATCACGTCGCTCGAGCCAGCTCGTGCCCCAGGCCATGAAGGCGCGAATGGCTGTGGGCGCCGTGTAGAAGATCGTAACCCCGTACTTCTCGATGATGCGCCAGAAGCGATCTTTCTCGGGCCAGTCGGGCGCCCCCTCGTACATGACCTGGGTGGCACCGTTGGCCAGCGGCCCATACACAACGTAGGAGTGGCCGGTGATCCAGCCGATGTCGGCGGTGCACCAGTACACGTCGTCATCCTTGATGTCGAAGACCCACCGATGCGTGGAGGCAGTTCCCACCAGATAGCCACCCGTGGTGTGAACGATGCCTTTGGGCTTGCCGGTGGTGCCAGAGGTGTAGAGCAGGAAGAGGCGATCCTCGGCGTCCATGGGCTCGGGCGCGCACCCGCGAGGCGCGTCGTCCATGATGCGGTGGTACCAGTGATCGCGCCCCTCTCGCACCTGGATGGGCGCGAGGTCGCCCACGCGCCGGACGATGACCACGGTGTGCACGTCCGGGCACCCCTCGAGCGCCTCATCGAGGTTTCGCTTGAGAGGAACCACCGCCCCCCGGCGATAGGCGGCGTCACAGCACACCACCACCTTCGAACCGGCATCGATGATGCGATCGCGAACGGCCTCGGCCGCAAATCCGCCGAACACCACGTTGTGGACCGCCCCCAGACGGGCGCACGCCAGCATGGCGATGGCGAGCTCGGGCACCAGGCCCATGTACATCGTCACCGTGTCGCCCTTGCACACCCCCATCTCACGCAGGCGCCCGGCGAATCGCTCGACGTCGCGGAGCAGATCGCCATAGGTGAGAACGCGCTCCTCGCCCGCCTCTCCCTCCCAGATGATGGCGGCCTTGTTGCGCCGCCAGGTGCGCGCGTGGCGGTCGACGCAGTTCACCGAGATGTTGAGCTTGCCGCCCTTGAACCACGCGACCTGCGGCGGGTTCCACTCGAGGACGCGCGTCCAGGGGCGCATCCACTCGAACTGCCGGGCCTGCTCGGCCCAGAACCCTTCGAGGTCGGCCCGAGCCCGCTCGTAGAGGGAGGTGTCCGGAACGTTGGCCTGCGCGGCGAACGCCGGCGTCGGGGCGAATCGACGGGTCTCCTCGAGCAGGGCGGAGATTGCGGCAGGTTCTTCCATCGACATTCGGGGC
>RGZZ01000433.1 GCA_010028905.1 Pseudomonadota bacterium
CGTCCACGCCCAGCGCGGGGTAGGCTTTTTCGTCCGTCAGGGCGTGGGCTATGCCGTGGGTGGCGGCGAAGGCTTTGGCCCGTTGCAGGTCGCCCGAGACCACGGCCACCACCTCGTCACCCACCGCCCGGACGGCGCCTACCATCCATTCGCCAGCAATCGTACTGGCACCAACCAAAACCCAGCGCATAGTGTTTCTCCTAGTAGAACCATGCCATGATAACGTTTACATTTAGGTTTGAAACCCATGAAAACCCCTAAAGTCACCACCCAAACCATTGCCCAGGCTACCGGGCTGTCGCTCGCCACCGTGTCGCGCGCACTCGCCGGCAGCTCCCAGGTACTACCGGGCACGCGGGCGCGGGTGCTGGAAGCGGCCAAGGCGCTGAACTTTGTGCGCGACCGCGCGGCGGTGCGTCTTAAAACCGGCAAAACCCAGGTGCTGGCTTTTTTGGTGAACCGCTCGGACGCCAACCAACCCGCCTTCAAGGACTTGATGCTGGGCATCAGCGACGCCTTGCAGGACACGGATTACCACCTTATCGTGATGCCCGATGGGCTGGATGGCAACCGCCTCAAGACCTTGCGTTATGTGGTGGAAAACAAGCTGGCCGATGGCCTGGTCATCACCCACACCACGCCGGACGACGAGCGGGTGCGCTATTTGCAAGAGGCGCAACTGCCTTTTGTGACGCATGGGCGCACGCGCACGCTTGCCGAACACCTCGGGGAAACCACACACAGCGTCTATTCTGGTCTGATTGACCAGATGCACAGTCCGGTAGGCAACACACCTCGACGCTCGCTCGACGAGACTGTCTCAACTGCTGACGGAGCCGTAAAAAATGCCAGCAGCGTAGCAACTGGCGCAAAGGCCGCGGCAAAGGCCAGCCTTGACATCTCGTCGAGGTTTGCCGACGTAGAAGCCCTGCATCAAGCCACACTGCGCCTGACCAGCAGCTAGGAGCGTGTGTGAATACCCCCCAACCAGCATGATTCTCGGGGGGTGGCGTCGAATAGGGTCGTATGCGCCGAAAGTTCAAGGCATACGACCCTGACCAACTGTTCCTGCTGCCACCGGATCTGAGAGACTGGCTGCCGTCGAACCATCTGGCATACTTCTTCAATGACGTGGTCGAGCAACTCGACCTGTCGCCGATCTATGCCGCCTATCCCGACGACATGGGCCAACCGCCGTACGACCCGACGATGATGCTGAAGGTGTGGCTGTACGGCTTCAGCCAGGGCATCCGGTCGTCGCGGCGTCTCGAGAAAGCGCTGCACGAGATCGTGGCGTTCCGCATCCTCAGCGGCAACCAGCAGCCCGACCACTGGACGTTGAGCGACTACCGGCGCCGTCACCTGAAGGCGATGGAGCCGCTCTTCGCACAGAGCATTCAGTTGGCGGTCGAGGCTGGTCTCGTGAGCGGTCGACACGTCGCCATCGACGGCACGAAAGTGAAAGCCCACGCCTCGAAGCACGCCGCGATGAGCTACCTGCGGATGGGTATCGAGGAGAAGCGTCTGCGCGAGCAGGTCCGTCGTTACTTCGATGAGGTCGAGGCGAACGACCGAGAGGAAGACCGACTGTTCGGCAAAGGCCGCGGCGACGAGCTTCCAGAGTGGCTCGACACAGCCGAGAAGCGTCTCGAGGCGATCAAGAAGGCGAAAAAGGCGCTCGAGGAGCGGGCCCGCCAGAAGGCTGAAGACAAGGATGAGACCAGCACGGACGACGCCCCGAAACCACCCGTCGCCCCGAAGAGGCAGCGCAAGCCCCAGGCTCGCCCAGAGCCCAAGGACCAGTTGAACTTCACCGATCCCGACTCGCGGATCATGCGCAACTCCGACAAAGCCTTCGTTCAAGCCTACAACGCCCAGATCGCGGTCGACAGCGATCATCAGATCATCGTGGCTGCCACATTGACGAACCAGGCCGCGGACAACCCGCATCTCATCCCGCTGGTGAATCAGATGGTCGAGCACATCGGCGTGCCCACGGAGATCTCTGCCGACGCTGGCTACTGGAGCGAAACTAACCTACAGCATCTCGACACGTTCGGCATCGAGTCGTTCATCCCAGCGGAGAAAATACGCCATACCGAGTGGCGTGAGCGAATCGCCCCTCGTGGACGGCCCCCGGCCAACGCGACGAGACGCCAGCGGATGGCCCGCAAGCTGAGCACGAAGCGAGGCCGGGCACGCTACACGCTTCGCCAGACAACAGTCGAGCCTACCTTCGGCCAGATCAAAGAAGGACGAGGCTTGCGCCAGTTCCTGCTGCGCGGTCTCGAGAAGGTTCCTGGGTTATGGCACCTCGAGTGCCTTGTACACAACCTCATCAAGATCTTCAGGGCCGGAGGGCAGTACGCACCGGCGAGATAGTGCAGGGGGCACACTGCCTGAGGGCATCGTGAACGTTCACGATCGAGAGAATCCTCGAAAAACAACCGCGATCGCTACGAATTCTCGCCCTGACTAACCACACGCGCTCCTAGCCCTCGTCCCCGTCCTCGAAAGAAACATCCGATTGACGAGGGTCGCGGGGTCGCCTCTCAGGTGTCAATGCACGAGCTCCGCAGGACCTTCGTATCGCAAAGGAACCTGTCGCCACTCTGGCGGCCGTTCCCCAGCAAGACGCGCCATGTTCCCCACGGCCTCTTGGTGGACTGCGTCTCGTTCCTCCCGTTGCGCACGCCGCGGGCGCTTGGCGCCCAGCGAGTATAAGCCCATTTGGGCTTCTATTAAGGTGTATAAGCCCATTTGGGCTTCTAGTGACGAGTATAAGCCCATTTGGGCTTCTATCTGTGGAAGGGTAGCCCTCCGCCGACGCGCTCCCCGCCGACGCGCTCCCCGCCGACGCGCCTCCCGTGTGCGGACACGCCTCTCGTGTGCACACCCGCGTCTCTGCACCACGTCAGAGGCATAGAGCGTCAACTGCCATCGGTTCAGGGGTTCAGAGGTTCAGGTGCGGGCTTTCCACGCAGTGGTTCTCCGCGATAGACTCGCATTTCATCTCTCTCCAAGGAGTCGGCCATGCGTTCACGCTCTCCGGAAGGCGCCTATGTCGCTTCACTCGCCCCGGCGTTCCTGGTCCTCGTCTTGCTGCTCAGCGGATGCGGCAGCGGCGGCAGCGCTTTCGGCGGTTCGCGTATCAGCGGGGGCTCAACCGTCGGCAGCCTTGTTTCGGAGAGTCCGGTCCCCATTCCGGGAGAGAGCCGCACGTTGAAGGTCGCGCTCACCTTCCCCAGCGCGCAGACGAAGTCTTCGACGGTGAGCAAGACCGTGGTCGATTTCGCCCAGACCTCCAAGGTCGTCGTGCACGTGCTCGACCTCGTCTCGCACAAGGACGTTGCGACGCCGGTTGAAGCGCTGCGTCCGCAGGGTGCGCGAGAGATGAAGGTCTATGTGGCCCCTCTGGCACCCGGCACCTACGACGTCTTCGTCGAGTGCTTCGGCGCGCAGGGCAACAGCGCGGGCTATTCGACCTATCAGGCCACCGTCGTGGCCAACCAGACGGTGACGGTGCAGGTGACCAGCACTGTCACGGTGGCCCATCTTGCGATAACGCCCGCAACCGCCACCATCTCCTCGGGTGCGCTGCAACCTTACACGCTCGTGGCCGATTTCTCGGACGGCTCGTCGCAAGACGTGACCTTCGTAGCGATGTGGACATCGGGCAGCGCCGTCGTGGCCACCATTGATGCGAGCGGCGTCGTGACCGGTGTCAGCGGCGGCAATACCTCCATCTGCGCGACCATCGGCGTGAGCAGCGCGGCCGGGCAGCTCACCGTGACCGGTGCAGGGCCCTCGCCCTCGCCCACGCCCTCGCCCACTCCCTCGCCCACGCCCTCGCCCACGCCCTCGCCCACCTGGAACCTGCTGGGCAGGACTGAGCTCGCGGGGCCGCAGAAGAGCGAGACACGGGTCGCCGTCTCCGCAGACGGCACCCGGGCGACGGCGGTCTGGTCGGCCTTCGGCGCCTCGGGCATCGAGTCTGCGTCGGCGACCGTCGTCGGAAATGTGGCGAGGTGGAGCACGGTTACGCAGATCGCGTCGACCGGCAGCAATCCGGAGCAGTCCCTGTCGGCCGACGGGACCCGCGCCACCGTGGTGTTCAAGGAACGTGTCACCAATACCGTCAAATCGGCGTCGGCCACCATCAGCGGAAGCAGCGCGACGTGGAGCCCTGTGGTGTCCGTCTCGGCGGTTCCTGGGGGCAATGAGAGCATCGACGGTCCGCGCATCAAGCTCTCCGCCGACGGCGCCCGAGCCACGGCCGTGTGGACGGGTAGGTGAATCAATCACAGGCCTCAGGCGAGTATCGCACGCCGCCAGGCACCCGCGCGTTCT
>RGZZ01000434.1 GCA_010028905.1 Pseudomonadota bacterium
CGGTGGCGTGGTGGACACGTACGTGATTGTCCCCCACGTTGGCGTGGTGGACACGCGGTCTGCAATTCACCTGAGCGCCCCGCCAGCTGAGGCCCCCCTCGGTGGCGTGGTGGACACGTACGTGATTGTCCCCCACGTTGGCGTGGTGGACACGCGGTCTGCAATTCACCTGAGCGCCCCGCCAGCTGAGGTCCCCCCCGGTGGCGTGGTGGACACGTACGTGATTGTCCCCCACGTTGGCGTGGTGGACACGTGGTCTGCAAGTCACCTGAGCGCCCTGCCAGCTGAGGTCCCCTCCGGTGGCGTGGTGGACACGCGGTTGTCCCCTCCGGTGGCGTGGTGGACACGTGGTTGTCCCCTACAGGTTGCCCCCGCTGCAGCGTTTCGCCCCGCAGCGAATACGTCTGTCGAAGCCGTCGGGTCTCGGATCTCGCGGCGGTTCTGTTTTGCGTGAACGACCCGCGAACACTGGCCGAATCGCGCGCGGGGAGACCGCCCAGGTCGACGTCAGACCGTTAGTGCAGAAGCGGGTGCAGCGCTTCTGTGACCGAGGCGGGGCGGCGTGAGCGGTCGACGGCGAGCATCTGCTCGAGGCAGGTGCCGAGCGCCCCTGAAACGTCGGGGCGCAGCGATCGCACGGTGGAGAGACGGGCCATCGACGAGAGCCGTTCCATCCCCGACGGGGGGATCGCGCCGGTCAGCGCGTGATAGAAGGTGGCGCCCAGCGAGTAGATGTCGGAACGTACGTCGCAGTGCCCCACATACATCTCGGGCGCGCCGAAGCCGTGGGTGACGCGGTGACGCGCGGCGGCGACCGTTCCGCCTCCCGTGGCGGCGTCGAGGACCTTCGAGATGCCCAGGTCGATGAGGCCGAGGTGGCCAGTGGCTTTCACGATGAGGTTCGAGGGCTGCAGGTCGCGCACGATGATGGGGGGCTGAAGACCGTGCAGCAGCGTGAGCACGTCGCCGGTCTCGAAGAGCCATTGCCGCACGCGGTCTTCAGGCTGTGGGCCTTGTTCCTTCACCCATTGCGAGAGGGTCGGGCCGTCGAACAGCTCGATGACGAGTCCGCAAAGGGCCGAAGTGTCTTGCCCTGGGGTGGGCTCGAGTCCGATGGTGTCGATCAAGGCGGGCAGGGCAGGGTGGTTCGCTTTTCGCAGCAGCGCCGACTCGAGGGCGAGAAGCGAGTGCTCCTTCGACAGGGCCGATGCGCTTCTCACGGGCTTCAGCAGCTTGATGGCCACGGCACGCGGGCCTCGCTGGTCGAGGGCGCGCCAGACGGTGCATGAGCCGCCGCTCCCCAACGGGGCCTCAAGCGTGTAGCGTTCGCAGAGCACGTCTCCCGCTTGCGGCGCGCGCGTCACGTCAGCGCTATCCGACAGTGGGGAACAGGTCGTCGGCGGGGACCTCGAGAGCAACGGCCCTGGGGCGGAACATGTGGCCGATGGTGGCAGCGGCGGTGCGCACGTAGCCGAGGTCGGTTGACTGCCACTCTTCCACCGTGAACTCGAACGGGTCGATGAGCCAGTACCACGGCACACCCGCCTCGAAGTAGCAGTTGAACTTCATGACGCGGTCACGCGCGCCGGAGTCGTGTGACACGACCTCGACGATGAGCTCGGGCGGCCCCACGATGTTGCCGCTCGTGGAGTCGTATCGCGCGTGATCTTCGAGGCGGAGCAGAACCACGTCGGGCACGAAGATGTTCTCACCGAAATCGACACAGACACCCTGGTACACCTCGAGCCGCGCGTTGCGCGTGCTGTCGTGGCAGAGGGCCTCGATGACGCCACGTATGGCCCGACCATGGCGTCCCTGGGCGGCCGTCTTCGTCACCATGAACCCGCACTGGTACTCGGCGAACGGAGCGACGGGGGCCATCACGCGCAGGTATTCCTCGCGGGTGATGGGGCGCATCGACTCGGTAGGACGAATGGTGCGTGTGTTCATGCGGTACCCTTATTCAGGTTTTCTGTACATTCCTGCCTTCTCGAGCGCCGCGCACGAGGTGCGCGGGACGTCAGGAATCGGCGTCGACAGCCTCGCTCACATCGCAGGAACGGGTCTCGCCGCCAGCGCCTCGCTCTCACGGTCGAACGCGAAGCCCCCACCACCAGGGCAGCGTGCCGGCGTCGTCGCTGAGACAGGCCACCTCTGCGGCTTCGCGCGCATCGGCACGCATCTGGGTGGCACGTTCACGCCATCCGGGCCAGTCGTGGGCGGTTGCCAGGCGGTCGAGGCGCAGCGGCATCTTCGAGCCCACGGCGACGGTGTGGATGATGATCGTGTTCGGCAGCGCGCGCTGCAGCGCCGCACTGACCGGACCGTCGAGCGGCGGGAGCGTGTTGACGGCCACCCGGCTTGAGGTGAACCGCGGCCTCGGTGAAGAACTCCTGGCTGAGCAGGTGCGTCGGGGGGACTCCCGTGGTCATGGCATCGACGGCGATGAGATCGAACGGGGTCGTCTTGTCGCGAAGCCAGCATCGGCCATCGATACAGGTCACGCTCGCCCCTGTTGCACCGAGATCGAAGCGCTCCCTCGCAGCTGCTACGAGGCTGGGGTCGATCTCCACGGCGTCGATCTCGGCCTGGGGCCACGCGCGGTGGAACAGGTGCAGAAGGGTGCCTCCGGCGACCCCCACCACCGCGATGCGACGGGGTTCCCTGAACCCCGCGAGCGCCGGGGCCGCCAGGAAGACATCGTGATAGAGACCGGTCTGACGCATGTCGCGGCGCAGCACTGAGTAGCAGAGGCCGCGGTCCACCGCGAGCACCCGCGTGTCCCCCTGATCGATGATCTCGTAGGCGCCGTAGGCGGATTCCCAGGCAGTGGAGGTCGGGGGGCGTGCCACTCCCCACAGCAAGCCTCCTCCCGCAAGGAGCGCAATCGCCGCGATGCCCTTCCGCCGCATCGCCACGACCGCGGTCACCACCGCAGGAAGGCTGCAGCAGACCACGCTTGCCCGCGTTCCCACGAGTCCCATCAGCATCAGGGGAGGGAGGAGCACCCCCGCAAGACTGCCCAGGGTGGACGCCGCGTACAGGCTCGCATACGATCGCCCCGCCCGCTCGAGGGTGGACGTGTTCGCGCGCAGGCAGAGCGGAAAGACAGCGGCAAGGAGAACGCCGGGTGCAATGAGAACAGCGGCTGCGGTCACGGCCAGCGCGCATGTCTGCCCCCACGGCCCGAACGGGAAACGGCTCGAGATGGCGGGGGCCAGAATGGGGGTCACGCAACCGCTCGCCGCAACCGACAGTCCTCCTAAGCCGAGGAAGAACGGCATGGAAGCGGCCCTCGCGTCGTCTTCACTGATCCGCCCCCCATGCATCCCTCCGATGGCGAGGGCGAGCAAGGTGGTGGCGATGACCATCGACCAGACGATGGTGCCGCTGCCGTAGGCGGGCGCGAGAAGACGCGGCCCGCAGATCTCGAGGGCCATGATCGCCAGTCCGGCGGTTGCGGCGCAGGCATGCGCAGTGAGACGGGTCATCGGGTCGCGCTCCTCGTCTCGGAGGGTTGTCTCTGGGTCCGAGACGTGCGGTCAGTGCCCTTTGATCGGCACTTCGAGCGAGCGCTCGACGCTGCCGCGCACCTGGCCATCGGCCGAAAACCTATCGACGTGAAGGTGGTAGGTGCTCACAGGGCGCATGCCAGGGGGGGCCTGAGACCAGTAGCGCACCTCGACCCCGCCGTCGCCGAGACCTTTTGCGACAGGAGGCGTGAAATCGACGCCTTGCCTGCCCAGGTCTTCAGGGCAGCTTGTCAGCATGGTTGCGCCGAACGCGTGACGAACCTCGGTCTCGTACGCCAGGGCGAGCTTCTCGCGTGCTGCGCCGGAGCGCTTCGACCATCCGGCAGACGCGAGGACGAGCGGTGCCGCCTCCTTGGGGGTGTAGCGCTTCAGCCCGATGAACACGGCTTCGAGGCTGTATCCACGGTCATTGGCGAAGAACCCCACGAGCGTGGTCTCCGGGAACGACGCGGGGTGCTCGAGGCGCACGTCATGATCGCTGAGGGTGTAGGCACGACCCTCGTTGAGCGCGCGCAGGATCTCGCGATCGCGGGGAGTGGCCGGGGCGTCTTGGGCCACGCGGGAAACGGAGGCCGCGGGGAGGGGAGGGGGCGCGGCAGGCGCTGAGCCAATCGAAGTGAGCCAGAGCGAGACAGCGGCGAGGGCCGCACCTCGAAGGCGAGTGGGGTCGAAGAGTCGAGGGCGAGCGTGGTGCATGCAGAGCCGGTTCCCGATGGGGTGGGGCTCTCCTGCCAACAAGCCTGTTGCTGTGCGTTCGGCGTGCCTGCATTTCACGTTTGTGAGACGCTTGTTCAAGGGCCTGTGCAGGGCGTCCGGC
>RGZZ01000435.1 GCA_010028905.1 Pseudomonadota bacterium
GCCGGACGTGACGAAGCGCACGAAGACGCGGGGCGAGTAGCGGCTCCAGGGGGTCTCGCCCTTGCTCGAGGGGGTGATGGGGGGCATGAACGGCACCAGTGCGCGGGCGAGGTCTTCGAACGTCGGTGGGGGAGACAGCATCTCGCGTCGCAGCTCCTGCAGGGCAAGGACGGCCTGTCCTGCAGCTCCGCAGCGGCCAAGCGCGCTCCCGAACGAGGGCATTCCGGGAACGCCCGACGCGATCTGATCGAACTGTCGCTGCATCTTCTCGAAGGTATCGCCCGTGAGCCGTGGGCGCAGGTCCGGTATCACCTGATCGACGATGGCGCGCTGCGGCGGTTGCATGTCGCTGTACCCGAGACCGGCCTGGATGTTCCACGACAGCACCTGCACCGCGTGGTGGTCGAGGCGAAACGCGGGCAGCCGGGCATTCAGGGTGCAAAAGATGTCGGCCGCGCTGCCCTTGAGGGGGGCCACGAGATAGCGATGTCCGCTTGGGCTTCCGGCGTGGGCCTTCATGCAGAAGACGTCGACCGGGAAGGCGTAGTCGCCCGCCGCAAGGCGCACGGTGCCGTCTTGCGATGCGGCCAGGAGGCCGGCGAGGTTGGGGATCGTCGATCCTGGCGAGAACGTCGTTCCGGGCAGCGGGCACGTCGGGTAGGCGTCGTCTGGCGAGACATCGATGGGCATCTGCCCGCGCAGCGATCTGCCGAACTCAGACAGGGCGGCTCGGATGGCCATGTCGCCCACCGCGTTGAGCGGGCCAGGCAGGCCGAAGCTCGGGATGCCGAAGCCGGCGACGCGGTCTCCCCGCTGTGCGTCAGCCGGAGAGGCATTCAGCCACGCCATCGCAGCGAGCGCAACGCCGCAGAGCGCAAGGGTCAGGGTTCGCGCCGGCGTTCGCGCCGTCCGTTTCGTTCGCAGGGCGCACCGCACAATGGCCGAACCGATGATCTTCAGGAGCAGTTCAATGCGCATGCGTTCTTGGTCTGCCCTTCAAGCCGGCGGGGCGGCGTGGGTTTCATGGTCGGTCGAATACCGTTCCGAAGAGCATAGCACACCCTGCCTGCTGCCGTAAGGGTGCGCTGCGCGTGCGAGATGCCACGGGCCCATCACAGTTAACAATTCGTCAATCGGTCGCGCCCCGCGGCATGGTACAATCTCGACTTGCGCCCCCCACGCACAGGGCGCCGGAACGCGTCAAGAAGGAGCACAGCGGTGAGCCAGTTCACGTCGGAAGATCGGTCTGAGGGCAGCATTCCCCTGCGCGCTGCATCTCTCGAAGCCCCGCGCATCGCTGAGTCGCGCGACGACTCGTCGAGCGCAGACAGTGTCAAGCAGCTGGGCCTGGTGGCTGCCATTGCGAGCCTGGGCTACGTGTTCTGGGTCGTGGGCGCCATGGAGATGGTCGAGCGCCTGGCCTACTATGGCGTGAAGGCGGTAGCCACCCAGTACGCGAAGGCCCCCGCCAGCGAGGGCGGTCTGGGGGTCTCGATGAGCACCTTCGGCGTGCTGCTGTCGTGGTGGGCGCTGACGCAGTCCATCGTGCCCGTGTTCACCGGCGGCCTCTCTGACCGCTACGGCTACAAGCAGACCATCTTCGTCTCGACCTGCATCAAGATCTGCGGCTATCTCACCATGGCCTTCCTGCCCACCTACGAAGGCTTCTTCATGGGGGCCATCCTCCTGGCGCTCGGCACGGCGGTGTTCAAGCCGGGCATCCAGGGGACGCTGGTGAACGCCACCAACCGGGAGAACAGCTCCATGGCCTGGGGCATCTTCTACCAGACGGTGAACATCGGTGGGTTCCTCGGGCCCCTGGTTGCCGGTCTGATGCGAAAGATGGCGTGGCGCAACGTGTTCTTCGCCTGCGCGGCCATCATCTGCCTGAACTTCCTGTTGCTGCTCACGTACCGTGAGCCCGGTCTCGAGAAGCGCCTCGAGCGACAGGCGCGCGAGAAGGAAGAGGGGACGCAGGGTCCCAACCTGCTGGTCGATTCGCTGCTCGAGATCCTCCAGCCGAAGGTCTTCGTCTATCTCGGCATCTTCAGCGGGTTCTGGTTCATGTTCAACGCGCTCTTCGACGTTCTGCCAGCCTACATCGAGGACTGGGTCGACACCCACGACATCGTCACCACCCTGTTCGGAAGCGGTGGCGCCACGAATCCGGTGGTCAAGTTCTTCGTCGTGATGAGCAATGACGGTCGCCACATCATGCCGGAGGGCATGCTCAACCTCAACGCCGGGCTCATCATGACCACGTGCTTTCTCTTCGCCTACATCAGCGGCAAGATGCGGGCCACGACGTCGATGGTGGTGGGCACGCTTCTGGCCAGCGCGGCCATGTTCATGTCCGGCTACTCGACGCTGGGCTGGGTGTCGGTGGGGGCCATCGCCGTCTTCAGTGTGGGCGAGATGCTCTCGAGTCCCAAGTTCTCCGAGTTCATCGGCAACTTCGCGCCCGAGGGGAAGAAGGCCATGTATCTCGGGTTCTCGCAGATCTCCCTGGCTGTGGGGTGGACCCTCGAGGGCAAGTACGGCACGAGCCTCTACGATCAGTATTCGTCGAAGGACCTGTTCTCTCGCGACCAGCTGGTGGCCATGGGCTTCCCGACGCAAGACGTGGCACTGATCCCTTCCGGGCAGGCGTTCAACTACCTGGTCAAGGTCACCGGTCAGACGCCGGAGATGCTGACCCAGGGCTTGCGCGATCTGCACGCGCCCGGCACGGTGTGGTACATCATGGGCGGGGTGGGCATCGTCGCCGCGTTCGGGATCTTCTGCTACGGGGTCTGGATCGGGAGCAGAGAGGCGCAACGGTCGCAGTGATGCAGCACCAGGCCGCTGGGGGCTGTCGACGTCACGCGCTGTACATGGTGCGCTACAGGAAAGCCCACAAGGCCGGCGAACCTCGGCCCGCATGAGTGATCAGATGGCCGTCGCCCTCCAGCGCATGCTCACGTCCATCGTGTCGCTGGGGCTGTTCAGCATCTGCGCCTTGACCTACGGTCTGTTCGTGATGCATCAGCCGCTAGGAGAGCAGGCGGCGCAGGAGAGTCGCGCCCGTTCCCTCATGCTGACGGGGGCGTGCACCCTGGCGGCCTTCATCTCGCATCTCGCCCTCGACCTCATCGGTGAGGGTGTGAACGTCTGCCGTGGATACCGGTTGCAAGCACCCGAGGCGCTGGGGCGACTGGTCGACGCGACTGCGACGGCGCCGCCCGCGCTCGCGTGGGGCGTGATCGGGGCCGTGGTGCTCGTTACGCTTGCCATCTCACTCGTACCGGATGACGCCCGTCGGGCTCGTCTCAACAAGCTCACGGCCGGGGTCCTGTTCGTGTCTGGGGCATGGCTGCTCTTCCTCGCCATCGGGCTGCACGGGCTTCGCAGCGCGCTGATTGCCGCGGGCTCTCCCCTGTGAGGCGGTCGACGTGCGCGGGCTGACCATCAGCGACGGGTCGGTTCGCCTGGCCACTGACCTCCCGATGCCCGTTGCAGGGCCGGGTGAGGCGCTCGTGCGGGTGCTCCGCGCGGGGGTGTGCAACACCGATCTCGAGCTCGCTCGGGGATACATGCAGTTTCACGGCGTGCCGGGGCACGAGTTCGTGGGGCGCGTGGAGGTCTGTGACGATGCGTCCTGGGTTGGCGCACGGGTGGTGGGGGAGATCAACTGCGGGTGCGGCGCCTGTCCGGATTGTCGCGCCGGCGATTCCCGCCACTGTCCTGATCGCACGGTTCTCGGCATTCTCGGTCGCGCGGGCACGTTTGCCGACTATGTAGCCATGCCCATCGAGAACCTCCACCGCGTGCCCGATTCGGTGAGCACGCCCCGCGCCGCCTTCACCGAGCCGCTTGCGGCCGCCTTTGCCATCACCGAGCGGCTGCACGTGCGCCCCACCGATCGCGTGACCGTGCTCGGCGATGGCAAGCTCGGCCTGCTGGTCGCCCAGGTGCTGCAGGGCACGGCCTGTGCGCTCGAGCTGGTGGGCAGGCATGAATCGAAGCTCGACATCGCCGCGCGTCGCGGTATCGCCACCTGCCGGCTCGACGGCTTCACCGCGCGCCTGCGCGAGGGCGGACGTCAGGCGCAGCGCGACATCGTGGTCGACTGCAGCGGCAGCGTGGGCGGGTTTGCGCTCGCGCGCACGGCGGTGCGTCCGCGTGGGACGCTCGTGCTCAAGACCACCTGCGCGGACAGCGTGAGCCTCGATCTCGCGCCGCTTGTCATCGACGAGATCAACGTGTTCGGCTCGCGTTGTGGTCCCTTCGAACCTGCGCTGCGGGCTCTCGCCTCCGGGGCGATCGATGTCGACGCCCTGCA
>RGZZ01000436.1 GCA_010028905.1 Pseudomonadota bacterium
CGAGTCTCGCGTGGTACTGCTGGCAGGCGGCCGACCTAGACCTGTAGCGCATCGTTACCTGCTCGTAACTCCCTGCGCCATTAGCCTGACCTCGATGGCCTCGACGCTCAGTCTCTTTGAACACGACGTACTTCCGACGCTGGAAAAATACGCAACAGTCCCCTGCCTCTCCCCCGCCTTTGACGCCGACTGGGAGTCCCACGGGTACCTCGAATCCGCCATCGATCTCTTCGCCGCCTGGGCCAAGGAGCGTCACTTCGCCCACCACGACGTGGTCGTGCACCGTCTGCCGGGACGGACGCCCGTTCTCGTGGTCACAATTGAGGCAACCGCTCCGACGTCGGGCACGGTCTTGCTCTACGGACACCTCGACAAGCAACCTCCACTCGGGGACTGGTCTGAGGGTCTCGACCCCTATGTCCCCGTGCGTCGTGGTAACCGGCTCTTTGCTCGTGGCGTCGCCGACGACGGCTATGCGATGTTTGCCTCGCTGCTCGCAATCGAAGAGCTCGAACGCAGCGGCGTGCCCCACGCCCGATGCGTCGTCCTGATCGAAGCCAGCGAGGAGTCGGGATCTCCGGACCTCGACGCCCACCTCGACGCCCTCGCCGACCGGCTCGGCAACGTCGAACTGATGATCTGTCTCGATTCGGGTGCCCTCACCTACGACCGACTGTGGGTGACGACCTCGCTACGTGGCGTGGCCGTCGCCAACGTCACCGTCAGCGTGCTCGAACGAGGGCAACACTCCGGCTCGGCCAGTGGCGTCGTTCCGAGCTCCATGCGCATCCTGCGCCAACTGCTCGATCGCGTCGAAGATGCCGCAACGGGTGAGATTTTGCTCCCAGAGTTTCGCGCCAACATTCCCGACAGTCACGTTCGCGCCGCCGCGGCCGTCGCCGCGGAGTTCGGTGACGTCGCGGCCAACGAGCAGCCCTTCGCACCGGGCGTCACCCCCATGGGTGACAGCCCGGCGGAACGGATCTTGCGTCGCACGTGGTACCCGACCCTCTCCTATGTCGGGGCCGACGGTTTTCCGCCGACCGCCATCGCGGGCAACGTGCTGCGTCCCGCCACGACGATGGCCCTCTCGCTACGCCTACCGCCGAATGTGAATGCCGCGGTCGCCTGCGCAGCTCTCGAGCGAGCTCTCACGACCGATGTGCCACACAATGCTGTCGTGACCGTCGAGGTCGACGGAGCGGCCGGCTGGGTGAGCCCCGAACTGGCCCCGTGGTTGCGTCGCGCCCTAGAAGAGGGTTCCGAGCGGGCCTTTGGCAAACCGGTCGCCTTCGCCGGCGAGGGTGGGTCAATTCCCTTCCTCGCATCGCTCGGACAGCGTTTCCCCGCCGTGCAGTTCGTGGCTACGGGTGTTCTCGGTCCAAACTCCAACGCCCACGGCATCGACGAGATGCTGGACCTCGACTGTGCGGTGGCCGTTACCAACGCCATGAGCCACGTGATTGCCGCCCACGCCCAACGAAAGGATCATGCATCATGACGACCACCATCGACCTCTGGGTCGACCCTGCCTGCCCCTGGGCCTGGATTACATCACGCTGGCTGCTCGCCGCCAAGGAAGTCCGTGACGTCGACGTCAACTTCCACGTGATGAGCCTCGCGGTCCTCAACGAAGGTCGCGACATGCCCGAGAACTACAAAGAACTTCTCGCCCTCGCCTGGAAGCCCGTACGTGTTCTGATCGCCGCCGAGCAACTGCACGGCAATACGGTGGTCGAGCCTCTCTACTCCGCCATGGGACGTCGCTACCACGTGGAAAACAAGAAGGACCTCAATGTCGTGATTGCCGAGTCGCTGGCCGAAACCGGTCTCGAGGCCTCCCTCGCCGACGCGGCAACCTCGACCGAGTTCGACGAAGCCGTAAAGGCCAGTCACCACGCCGGGATGGACCCCGTCGGCTTTGATGTGGGCACGCCAGTTCTTCACGTCAATGGCGAAGCAATCTTCGGCCCCGTCATCACCCCCGCCCCGACGGGTGAGGAGGCTGGACGCCTGCTCGACGGCGTCATTGCCGTCATGAGTGTTCCTGGTTTCTACGAGCTCAAGCGCTCCCGCACCCAAGGACCGATCTTCGGATGACCGCTCGCCTCACGCTCTCGTCCGGTCTCCCGATCAACGTCGCCGGTGCCCCGAGCTCAGCTCGGGCCATCATCGTGCTGCAGGAGGCCTTTGGGGTCAATGACCACATTCGAACGGTGACCGATCGCTACGGCGCAGAGGGCTTCTACGCCGTCGCGCCAGAGCTCTTTCACCGTGACGGCTCACCGGAGATTGACTACACCGACTTCACCTCGGCCCTCACCCACATGGGCAACTTCACTCGCGAGGGGCTCGAAGCGGATCTGCGTGATGCCGCAACCTGGCTGAACGAGCAGGGCTTTACCACCGAGCAGATTGGCATCGTCGGCTACTGCATGGGTGGCACCGTCGCGAGCTTCGCGAACACGCTCGGCATCGTCGGCGCCGCCGCCTCCTACTACGGCGGCGGGGTCGTCAACCCCCGATTCCATCTGCCCTCCATCGTGCAGATGACCGCCGACTTTCGCTCCCCCTGGCTCGGTCTCTACGGAGGACTAGATAAGGGCATCCCAATGAGCGAGATTGACGCTCTCCGCGAAGCGCTCGCGAACGCCGACGTCTCGACCGACCTCGTTGTCTACGAGGAGGCCGACCACGGCTTTAACTGCAACGACCGCACCAACGTCTATCACGCTGATGCCGCGGCCGACGCGACGCAGCGCACCTACGAGTTCTTCCGCCACGAGCTCCGCGACCCAGCGGCCTAGTTCGAACCACAGAGTTCGCGCTCGGCCACGGTGGGGTCGGCAGAAAAGCTCATCGTCGTCCACGTCACGGCGTGGGTCAGGTTCCGCCAGACCACCGCGGCGCTCAGCGGTCCCGAGATGTTGTTCAGATATCCCGCGAGCGGCCAACACGACAGGGCCCGGGTGGCCGCGGGCACCTGACCCTTGAAGTAGATGTCGTAGAAGTGC
The DNA here is from genome assembly GCA_010028905.1 of Pseudomonadota bacterium. Taxonomy (NCBI): domain Bacteria; kingdom Pseudomonadati; phylum Pseudomonadota; species Pseudomonadota bacterium. The sequence continues at coordinate 3,015 of RGZZ01000436.1, forward strand.
TCGTACTCTGGCGCGAACTGGCCGAGCACCCATGGGGGTGAGCCCATCTTTTCGTGGCCAGGACGGGTCCGCACCGGAACCGCAAAGTGACTGTTCACGGGGCTCGCCAGCGCAAAACCGTCGATCATGAACACCTCACTGGGAACTGAGTATCCGACGATTCCGACGTTTTCCTCGACCACGAACAGTTGGGCGGGGTAGGGACGATGTGACATCTCAAGGAGTTGGCGAGCAATCAACAGGTGGGGCCGCGTCGTCGCGGAGCTCGCCGCAACCGTCTCGGCGAAGCTCCGCTCGGGGGTCCGCAGCGACATGTCCTTCTCCAGGACTTTGCGGTGATAGTCCTTCAGCGTGACGGGGTTCGAGTTCCCGGCCCAGCCGACCCAGTAAGAGCGCTCGTCGGCGATCCCCGTGGCCGCGATCTCGTCTCCGGTGCCACAGCGTGCCAGCGCGAGCGACCAGAGACCCCAGACAGCGAGCGCCGCCACCACCAGGCGCATCACCGCACGACGGGGCACGACACACCACGCCACCGCGCCGCACGCGAAGAAGGCCGGGAGGTACATGCGGCCGTGCATAAAGTCGCCCCCGATGGCGGTGACGTAGAGAGCGTCGAGCAACCCGCCGATCGCCGGAGCCACCATGACCACGAGACGGAGCCTCTCCCCTTCACGCCAGAGCCGTCGCCACAGGGGCGCCACAAGAACAACTACTCCCACCAGCGGAACGAGGAGCCAGTAGGTCGAGAGGAAGTTCCAGAGGTAGGTCCATCCTTGACTCAGCCACAGGCGGGTGCCCGACTTTGCAATGGCCGTATTTGACGTCAGCAGGCCAAAGTAGGCCACCCGAAAGAGTTCACTGAGAACGGGAAGAGCCGCTCCGTAGACCACGAGCATCACCGCCCGTCGACGTGACCACGACGGGTTCGTCGCACGCTCCACCAGCCACAGGGCGGCCACCAGAACCACGGTGATGGGCGCCATGTCGGGCCGAATCGTAAAGCCCAGGCTCGCCACGAGTGCTGCGCGGCGGGCCGAACTCTCGCCGTCCAGGGTCTTGACGAGAAGGAGCCACGACAGACCGATCCACCCAAAGATCATTCCGGTCTCGAGTCCGGAAGTTGAAAAGTCCCAGACGACCGCCACGCAGCTCACCACGAACAGACCCAGGGGAAGCACACGCTCACCTGGTTGACGAAAACGTGCCGAGAGACGAAAGGCGGCGGCAGATGCCGAGACAAATCCGAGCGCGGTAAAGGCGAGGCCCAAAATCACCGACCACCACTCCACCCCGAAGAAGGGCAGAA
>RGZZ01000437.1 GCA_010028905.1 Pseudomonadota bacterium
TGCTCAACGTCGACGTATTTGCGACCGTGTAGTTCGTGTCGTTTCCTTGGTCACCTCCAGTTACGGAGATAGCACCAGACTGCAACATCGAGTCAAGCGCTTGAGAGGCCAAACTATTCCAGTCCTGAGTAGTCAGGCTTGGCTTCATCGCTTGCAACCATTTCTCCAACTTCGGATCGCTTGAGGGGGCCGTGACAACGGTTTGTCCTGGAGATATGGTTGTGTCTTTCAGCGCTTCCATCTTCATTTCGTCATTAGGATGGGTTCTTCGATATTCGGTCACAGCGAGGCCAACGAAGTACGCAGCCAGCTGGGCAGGGTCTGTCGTCGTCGAAATCGACGAAGTCGTCCCCGTGCTCTGCGCGCTGGTGTTGCTGCCCTGGGTGACCCCCATGGCCGCCAGCGTGGTGGCCACGTTGGGCACCGCGGCGGGGGCCTGGGCGTAGCTGAGCTGCTGCACGCTGACGCTGCCCGCGGCGTACAGGGCGACCCCGCTGTCAGATCGGGTGTCGAGGGCGCTCTTGCCCACCACGGTGATGTCGCCCGAGGCCGCGCTCGACCCGTTGAGGCTCTGCCCCGTGGTGACGATGGCTCCCTGGCCGGTGACGTTTCCCACCACCGTGATGTTGCCCGGCGCCCGCAGCTGGTAGGTGTCGCCCGTCGCCGACGCGTTGAAGACGATCTGCGCGCTGCCCTTGCCCTGGAAGCCGGCCGGCTGGCTGCTGTCGGGCGCCACCACGACGGCAAAGCCATTGGTGGGGGTGGAGCCCGCGCCGGACGAGACGGCGATGTCGTGGCTCACCGTGAGCGTGGTGAGGTTGTCGTAGCTGAACCCGGAGGGCACTCCCGTGATGTCGCTCGACTTGCCGTTGAGCGTGGGGGGGCTACCCCCCGTGCCACCGCTCCATCCCTGGTTGAGCAGGGTCTTGGTGGTATCGTAGTCGACGGGGTAGTGATACATCTGGCCGTTCCACACCACCCAGGTTCCCGCGGTCACCGACGAGGGGGTGCTCTGGGTCGGCAGCTGGCTCACGGTGAGCGTAGGGGGCTGCACCACCCGGGTCTGCACCACCTGCTGGCCAGAGGTGTTGGCGTCGATGGCCAGGGTCGTACCCGCACCTGTGTAGTTGAACTTGTGGTTCTGGTCGATGGATGCGAGCAGGTGGTTGTTGTTGTAGCCCGGCAGGTTGTTGACGGTCGCCCCGCTGTCCTTGCCCTTGAAGTTGATGTTGCCCTGGGTGCTGGCGAGGCCGGCGTTCGAGTTCAATGCGGCATTGGCGGCACTGCTCACGCTCACCGCACCCCCGGCCTGGTACAGCTCGAGGTTCATGTCGCTGGCCGCGGTGGCCACGCCCGAGGCGCTGGGCTTCTGCGACCCCACAAGGTTGAGCATCGCCTCGACGTAGCGACGCGACAGCACGCTGCCATCCGGCGTCACCACCAGACCTTCGATGATGACGTCAGCGGTGCCGGTGGGCGCCACCTTGTAGGCCGCCCCCGTATTCCGGTACGACTGCCCCTTGCTGATCAGCAGGCTCGAGCGGAGGATGCTGTTCATCGAGACGTACGGCATGCTGCCGATGTCGGACGACTTGTAGCTCGAGAACAGATCCATTCCCCACGCGTCGGGAAGCGCCGCGTAGCTCACGTATGATCCGTTGAAGGCCGCGCGGAACATGAGGTACACCTTCTGCTCGCCCGACCCCGCAACACCCGTGTTGTCGAGCGCGCCGCATACATTGAAGGCCTTGAACGTGCGGCTGCTCGAGTCTTGCACGCTGGCGCAGGTCTCGGTGATCTTGAAGCCGCCCAGGGCCCCCGACACGCTCAAGGTGGTGCCCGCGACGCGCGAATCGCTGGGCGAATACGTGTTGGGGTTGGACTCGAGCCGCGCCTGGATGTACTGCAGCCCGGACATGGCCGCGCTCATGGCGAGCTGGCGGTTGTTGAAGCTCCCCGACGAAGCGAGACCCTGCTGGAACGACACGGCGATGGCCCCGCCCAGCATGACGAGGAACGTGAGGAGAAGCAAGGTCGAGATCAGGTAGATGCCGCGGTGCCCTCCGCGATCACCCTGCACTCTTGAAGGTCGTTGCTGTGCGCTCATGGCTGCGCCTCCGTTCACGGGTTCTGGACGATGACGCGGTTGTCGAGCTGCACGGTGAAGCTCGACGCCGCCGATCCGCTGATGAAGCTGCTGTTGGTGTGGGTGGTGACGGTGCCGGTGGCGTCGGTCACGCTCGCCACGTCGACCATCTGGTTGCCCGACTGTGACTCGACGGTGGAGAAGGTCACCGAGGTGGCCGGCGCGACCCCCACGGTCATTGCCTTGCGCGCCTGTAGCGCTCGGAAGACCTTGAGGTCGAAGAGCACGATGGGGCCGGTTGCGCTCACCTTGGGTGCGCCCATGGGGTTCGTGGAATCGACGGCCAGACGCGTGACCTCGAAGCTCAAGACGTTCTCAGCGACGACCTGCGCGCGATGCACCACGCTGCTCGCGCTGAACGACTCGCACTCCGCGAGCAGCGCCGGCTGCGTCACCTCGTTGTCCCACAGCAGCAACGGGGAGTGCAGGTTGGTCAGCGAGGTGGGGTCAGACTGCGAACCGATGGTGTCTGGACCCGCAAGCTGGTTCTTCTTGAGCCAGAGCTCCTTCTTCACCAGCCACTTGTGCGGGCAGATGGTGTCCGGGCCGCTGTTGCCGTTGCTGTACGAGGCGCACAGGAAGCCGTAGTCAGCGGTGTGCTTGGCCGCGCTCATGCGCGTGACGTAGTACAGCACGTAGCGCTGCGCCACCAGCTTGCCGCTGTCGTTGCTCACAGGAATCAGGGAGTTGCCGAGTCCTGTGGGCGCCCCCGTGGTGAGGTCGTACTTGCCGGGCTCGTTCATGGGGGTCTTGAACCAGAGCGCCCAGCGGTAGTCGCTGGTGGGGGTGTAGACCCCCACCGAATCGAGCGAGGCTCGCTTCAGCTCGGTGGTGATGTCGGCCTCGAACTTGTTGAGCTGTCGCGTGACGTCGGCCTTCGACTCTACGCCGCGCATGCCGCCGGTGCCGATGTTCATGATGGCGATCGATGAGATCATGAGAAAGGCGAACACGCCGCACCCCACCAGCACCTCGATGAGGGTGGCGCCGCGCCTCAGGGTCAAGCGCACGCGGTCAGAGCGAGCCATCGGGCCACACCAGCCTCATCTGATGAACTTCCTGCAGGCCCATGCCCTGGCCCTGGGCCGCGCGGTTGAGAGACAGCGAACTCGTGCTCGTCTGGGCTGCGGCAGACGCGTCGTTCCACCACACCACGAGGTCGAAGCGGCGCAGGCAGGAGGCCAGGACCTGCCCGTCATCGTTGCTGTAGAAGGTCAGCTGCTGCCCTGTGAGCGAGGCGTCGGTGCAGTACAGCTTGTAGAAGTACACGGTGTTGTTCAGCTGATAGGTGCCGCCGCGAAACACCTGGGGGGTGCTGTAGCTGGCGTCCCGGAAGAAGGCGGTCTGGTTGGCCAGCACCTGGTAGATGGTCTGCGACATGATTCCGTCAGCCACCACGCTGCCCGAGGTCAGGTCAGACGCCTTCTGGCTGCCGCTCACGAGCACGGTGAAGATGCCCACCACCAGGATGAGCGAGGTTCCGATGATGCCGATGGACACGATGAGCTCAAGCAACGAGAAGCCCCTCTGCCCGCGTGTACTGACCAATTCGCCCTCCTAGTGCGCGATGAGAGACGCCGGCAAGCAGACGCCCCGCCCTATTGGTAGCGAAACGCGGGCTCACGTTCAAGCCCGCGCGTGGCCGAGGTGGCTCAGCCCGACCAGGAACCCGGGAGGGAGAGCGCCAAGACACGCCCATGAGCCATCCCTTCGAGCCCAGCCGATTCGACCGTTCCACATTCGAAGCCGCGCCCTTCGCGCAGCGAATCGAGAAGCCCTGGGGCTACGAGCTGCTGTTCACCGAGCCAGGCCTGCCCTACGCGGGAAAGATCCTCCATCTCGACGCGGGCAGGCGCATCAGCCTGCAGGCCCACGACGAGAAGCAGGAGACGCAGATGCTGGTGAGCGGGCGCTGCGCGCGCATCGCCGACGACCGCAGCGGAACGCTCACCGAGACCGAGATGGTGCCCTACCAGGGCTACACCGTGATGCGCGGGCAGCGGCATCGGCTCGTGGCCATCACCGACTGCGACATCTTCGAGGTCTCGACCCCGGAGCTCGGGGTGACCTGGCGGCTCTCCGACGACTACGCCCGACCCGACGAGACCGAGGACATGCGCAACCAGCAGCGCGCCAGCCTCCCCTCCTCGTCCTGAGACACGAGCGAAAGACAC
>RGZZ01000438.1 GCA_010028905.1 Pseudomonadota bacterium
GTCGCAGCATTCATCACGCTGAGCAGCGCCCTCGCCTCCCATCTTCGGCTGATCGTCGTCGGTCGGCCGGGCCCCCGCTTCGGGGAGGGGGGCTTCAGCGGTGGCGTCAATATCGACCCGTGGCTGCTCATCTTCCGACTTGCGCAGATCGATCTCCTCGGCGTCGCACAGCGCTTGCGCCAGCGTCTCGTCAGAGACGCGCGCGGTGCCGCTCGCGCAGTTCACCCACGCCAGCCTGCTCGAAGGGTCAGCGTGGATCACGAGGCGGTAGCGATTGCCCAGGTCGGCCTCGGTCTGGGCCGTGTTGAGGAACTCCTGCGCCATCTGCTCGATGGCATCGGCCAGCGCCACGCGCTCGCCCGCCACCTGACACACGCGATCGAGCGCCTCGCGCACGATGGCCATCTGCTCGGGCTCGAAGTCGAGGGTTACGCGGTTCTTCACGGGGCGAGGCTTCCCCTCGTCTCCACCGGGCTCGCCGGGCTTGCGACCCTTGTGGGTGCGCGCCACCATCATCTCGATCTGGCGCGTGTTGTGATGCGCCGCCGCGTCGAGCTGCAGGATCGCCTCGGCGTAGTGCGCGGTGGTGGACGTCCCCCAGTCGAAGTGCAGGCACCGCTTGTCGATCTCGAGGAGACAGGCGGTCAGGATACGCTCGCGGTGGCAGAGATCGTTCTTGGCCGCCACGGCGATCTGATGGATCTGTTCGGCAGTGCGTGTGGAGAGCGCGAGATCCGGCATGGCGGACCTCCTTGGGTGAGAGCGCTTGTCACTGCGGGGTCGTGAAGGCTTCGGTGGTGTGTTGTGGAAGTTTGTGTTGGGCGGTATCGGTTCCTTTTATTGCTAACATTGTTTTTTGCCTGTTGATTCATGTGGGTCTGTTGCAATGTGGCCGTCGATTGTCAGTTGCGTGGGGCACCCTGGTGGTGCGCGTGTTCACCCTTTGAGGTGCTCAACGCTCCTGCAATTGCGTTTCCGAAGACGTCGTCGTGAAGATTGTCTGGATGGCCGAGTGGTCTGACGAGGACCCCCTTTACTGGGGCTCGCGCAAGGTCTGCCGAGCGGTGCGACACCGTGGTTGATGGGCAATAAGTCGTCAAGCTGGGTACAAGTGCAGCGATGAGATATGCAGACTTCTTTCCATCGCTGGCTATCACGGCGAACCGCGCCCTCGCGCGTATCGCTCTGCTCATCGCACTCCCCTTGATGGGGTGTGGTGGCGGGACGACCACGGTGCCGTCGACCCCCGCGCTGAATGCGACGATTCGCCTGTCAGAGGCGGCCACCGCGCCGATGAAGCAGCCGTCGCTGCCCGCTGCCTGGAGCGTCGTCGGGCCCGGCGCAGTTGTGGTGGCGAACACGGGGGGGAACAGCATTCTGGCCTATGACCCGCGCACGCAGAACGTGACGACCGTGGTCGGCGGGCTCACACAACCCACCGGAGTGGCCTTCGCGCCCGATGGATCGCTCTGCGCCAGCCTTCTCGGTGGTCGCGTGGTGCGCATCGATGTCGCATCGGGCGCTGTCAAGACCGTGGCCCAGGGGGGGCGATTGGCGAGCCTCTTCGACCTGGTGTTCGACGGGGCGGACCGTCTTGATGTGACCAATGACATCGATCCGTCGAACGCCGAGGTGACCCGCATCACCCCATCGACCGCGGCGCAGGCGAAGCTCACCGAGCTGGGGGGGCTCATGCCCGAAGGCATCGCTTTCTCGAGCGTGCAGGGGCTTCTGTATGTGGTGAGCGACCGCGATCGCAGGCTGGTGGCCATCGACGCCGCGACGGGCGAGACGCGCCCTGTCGGGTTCTTTGCGAGCGACCCGGGTGACGTGGATGTTGCGCAGAATGGGGATGTGTGGTTCTCTGATCTCTTTCGTGGGGTTTTGATTCGCGTGCCCATCGAGACTGGCGTTGAGGTCGAGGTGAGCCGTGATGCCGCAGGTCTGCGGGGGCTCGCCGTGGACGGCGACGGCACCGTGGTCGCGCAGAACGGGACGTCTCTGCTGCGGTTCGGTGCCGACGGGTCGAAGACCACGCTGTGGAGCGGCTCGCCGCTCAATGCGCCGCAGCATCTGACGGTATCGCCGTTGCTGCTGCTGGCCGTGAACGACATCACCGCGCAGGTGAATGCGGATCGTGTGCGTGTCGCGGGAGCCTTCGCCACGCGCGACGCCATCGATGTGGCATCGAGCGCGTTCACGGTTCAGATCACGGGCGGCCCCTCCTGGGTCGTTCAGGCTGGCGCGCTCCGCGTGCTTGGGGGAGGGCACTACCGGTGCAATGGGGCGGCGGGCGATCCGTCCGCCACGGTCGAGATCACCAAACTGGGTGGCAATCGCTACGGCCTCGAGGTCGATGGGCGCAAGGCGGGCGCTTTCAGTGTGGTTGGCGAGGTCACGGTATCGCTCACGGTGGGCACCTTGCCCACGGCTTCTGCAAGGCGAGCGGTTCGCGTGCTGGGTGGGGAATAGGGTGGCGCTGCGCGTCGCGCTGCAGCGCGCACCAATGAGAAGCGCCCCGACCCAGGTGTCTGGGTCGAGGCGCTTGCTCACGTCAGCGGAGGTCGGTGCTCACCGACCCGTTCGCTAGTCGTCCTTCTTGTCTTCGCTCTTCTTGTCGCCCTTGTCGCCGTCTTCCTTGGCGTCATCGCCTTTCTTGTCGCCCTTGTCGCCGTCTTCTTTGGCGTCGGCACCCTTGGCGTCGGCACCCTTGGCGTCAGCACCCTTGGCGTCGGGGGCCTTCTCGTCGGGCTTCATCTCGCCGCCCTTGGCGTCGGCCGAACCCTTATCGTCGGGCTTGGCGTCTGGGGCCTTCTTGTCGTCGGCCTTCGCCTCGGTCGCGGCGATCTTCACCGACTTGCGGATGTTCTCGATGAGGTCCTTGTTGGCCTTGAAGTCGCCGATGACCAGTGCCACGACGATCTCCTTCTCCTTGGCCTCGAAGCCCCAGAAGGCCCAGTCGACCTCCTTGCCCGTGTCCTTGCGCTTGCCCGTGCCGCCGACGGCCCAGGTCTTGATGCCGTTGATGAGGTCTTCCTTCTCGATGGCCTTGTCGATCTTCACGTCGGACATCTTGCCTTCGAGGCGCTTGTCGGGGCCGGCGCGCAGCACGGCGACATCGTTCGGCGTGGCTGCCAGCATCACGACGACCAGGCTCTCATCGGCGTTGGCGGCTGCCGCGGTCTGGTCGTTCGTCTCGGTCTTCCATCCGGCGGGCACCTCAATGGACACGCTCTTCATGACGACGAGCTTGCCGGCGCCGGTGTTGGCTGCCGCGCTCGGGGCAGCGCTCGGGGCGGCGCTCGGGGCGGCGCTCACGGGTGCGCTCGGGCTGCCGGCGGTCTTCGGCGCTTCCGGCTTCGTCTGGGTGCAACCGACGCTCGCGAGGAAGGCGGTCGAGAGGAGGCTCAGGGCCAGAAATCTCTTCATGTATGCTCCTGTCTGTAGTTCAGATAACGTGTGGTTCTTCCGCATATGACGCCGCTTTGAGCGTACGCATACGGACATAGGGGCCGACTGTTCGGATTCGGTTCTGGATCTCCTGCCCGCGGCGCGTGGGGGTATTCGGGTCGGTTTCCGGTCGTACATTCAGAAGCGTTGTGGTTGCAAGGTTTCGGGCCGCGCTGTTCGGTGGGGCGAGACCGAACAGTGGCGGCGGAAATGAAAAAAGCCCGCGGTGGCGGACTTCTTTCTACTGGAGCCGGGAGGGGGAATCGAACCCCCGACCTGCGCATTACGAGGGCGCTGCTCTACCTCTGAGCCATCCCGGCAGATGTCGCGCGTGGGCGGTCGGTGACCACGCAGCCTAGAGTCTAACAAGCGAGAGGGGGGTTGTCAAGCACGGTTCCGGGTGTGGGCGGCTTCTTCTCGAGGGGCGTTCACCGCGCGGTCTGGAAGGGGAGCGCTCGGAGGGGGAGCAGTCGCGGCAGGGGCTCAGCGGTTCCGAAGGACGAATCGCGAGGGCATCTTCGAAGGGTCGCTGACGGGCGACGGCGGGGCTGAGGCCGGATCTGCGCACAGCCGCCAGGCGCTCTGGAGGCCCTTCCAGTCGAGCTTGAACTCCGCGCCACACCCTCCGCACTGGTAGGTGTCGGTGGTGAGCCCCTCGAGCAGACGCGTGACGGGCCCTACGCGGCAGTGTCCGCAGGTCACGTGCTCGCGCACCTTCTCGATGAGGAAGGCGCCTGCGGCGGTCTCGCTCTTGCGCGCTTCATCGAGTCGCGCTTCGTCATCGAGGCGGAACACCACCAGAGGCCAGCTTCGCCGCAGCAGCACGTAGCCCGCCATCAGACGGGCGAG
>RGZZ01000439.1 GCA_010028905.1 Pseudomonadota bacterium
GGCGGGCCCGCCTCCGAAGCGGTGGAAGCGGTGGAAGCGCTCGAAGCCGTCGTCGTCTGCGCGTCTGCGAGGCCACCACCGCTCGAGGCGATGCCTTCCCGCTCGCGATAGCGCGCCTGCTGCGAAGGGGTGAGAACCTCGTACAGGCGCTCGCTCAGACCGGCCTCGATGCGATCGACCCGCACACGTTTCTCCGCGGCGTCGAGCGAGGTGTCGGCGTCTACGGCATCCGCGTTCCTGCGCGCCTGATCAATGAGGTGGCGCGCCTGTTCGTACTGGGCGGGCGTGAGCTGAAGCCCCGTGCTCCACTCGTCGACCCACTCATCTGCCGCCTTCGTGTCCTTGGCCGGCGCTGCAGAGACAGAGACAAGCACGAGCACCATCACCGCTGCCACGCGCAGCGCAGAGCGAAATCTCGACATCTGTGGAGCCTCCCCATCACGAGGCCGCCAGGTTCAGCAGGACCGCCCGACTCACAAGGACCCACTCCCGCACCCGCGGCGTATCGCCCACATGACTCCTCAGACGACGATTTGGTTTCTCAGCGCCGAACCAACACACCGCACGCGTGATCTCCATCACGCGCCGCCCTCTCCCCAGTCGACGGTCAGTGAGGCCGTCTCACCACGAACTCACCTGACGCCCCCGCTTCCACACGGAAGCCCTCTCCGTACCGCGACACCTGCACGCGATGCGCGCCATTGTCGAGGTCCCAGTGCTCCTTCTCGCCGATCGACTTGAACTTCAGGAACGAGGGGAGCCAGTCGATGAGACGGCGGCGATGGGAGACGTCGACGTTCTGTGCCACGTCGCTCTTGAGGCGCAGCTCACCGTCGTTCATCGAGACGGAGAAGTGATTGGCGTCTTCCTGCACCAGACGTCCCTTGCCGCCTTCGAACGTGGCCTCCCAGCCAGAGTCGAAGACATAGCGATCGCCATCGTGCACGTACCCCGTGCCCTCGATGATCGTCTTCACCTCCGGCTTCTCACGATACAGCGGCCAGATGAAGCCGCTTCCGGCCCAGAGCGCACCCCCGGCCACGGCGAGCGGGAGCGACGCCGCGGGGAACGCGGCCACGGCCGCCACGGCGGCGGAGTAGCTGCCCAGGTACAAGATGCGAGCCAGCGACGCCTCGACCCCGAGTATCTGGTAGTAGCTCTTGCTGTAGTCGGCCGACGCGAGGGTCTGCGACTTGTTGATCAGCTGATCGTGGATGGCCATCTCGGCCTTCCCGCTCACCACGCCCACCACCGAGCCGATGACGGTGGAACCCGCGTAGAGCCCGGTGAAGACGAGTCCAGGGTGGCTTCCCATCATCTGGATGACCGCCGGGTGCATGCCCACCATGCACCCGATCTTCACCGCATAGGCAGACGCCGCCACCAGGTTGATCTTCTTCAGGCTGCTGAGCGGGCGATCTGAGTTGACGGCATTGTCGACGACGCTTCCCAGAACGCTCTCTGCCGCAATGCCGACGGCGGGGCTTCCGATGTTTCCGATGGAGGAGATGGTGGATGCAATGCCATACGCAGTGCCCTGCTTCCACAGCTCGGGCGTGATGACGCCCAGCAGCATGGCCGAGCCCACATTGTCGAGCACGTCGCCCAGCTTGAGCATGGCGTACTCCGGTGATTCCTTGCACAGCTGGTAGAAGACCTTGAACTTCTCGGAGAACGACTTCTTCTGCATCTCATACATCTGCACCCCGAGATGATCGGGAATGCCAAAGAGCCGCTTGAACTCCGCCGACCGACCGAAGTCATCGAACGGCAGGTGCTCGCGGGGCTGGAAGCCGTTCGACGCGAGGTAATCGAGCAGCGTGCGATCGGCGCCGTCCGGAACAACGAGCTGACGAGACGGGATGATGGTTCCGAGGAAGTGCCCCTCAGACAGCTTCGTCACCCGCTCGTTCTTGTAGGCCTTGCCCGGGTCGAAGTCCGGGTTCTTCACGACGTAGGCAGAGAACACCGACCCCTTCAGCGCGGGAGCCGCGGCGCGATAGGCATCGACGGTGACGCGACCGTTCTCGGAGTGATAGACCACAGAGCACCGCGCCTCGCCGGTGCGGGCCAGGGCGACAAACGCGTCGTCGAGGCCGAACTGGGCGCGGGCGAACTCGAGATTGGCCCCGCTGAGAGAGAACTCGTCGTAGGTGCTTCCATCGACGAACAGCGGATGCGCATCGAGGCGATGGGTCGCGCCCGACGCGCTGCTCGTGGCCCCCTGCCTGACTGCGGGCGACGCGTCTGAGGCCCGCGGCAGGACCACCGATGGGGCTGCGCGCGACGCATCGGCTGAGAGGCTGACGCCGCGTGTCGCGAGCGCGCCGGCAGCCTTCGACAGCGGTGCGCGAACCGCGAAGAAATCAGGCCTCAGGAAGGGGGTCGTCATCGGGTGAGCTCCAGCCTGCGGAAGACGTCCGCATCGTCATGCACCCTGTATAGCATTGCCACCAGGCCGATGCACCCGAGAAATGTTAACGCTTCGTTGAATGACGCAGGAATGACGCGGGTTTCACGCCCATTTCACGAAAACGCCGTGCACTGCCGCGCCGCGGACTCCCAACCACGCGGAAGGGGACGACACGCTGAGAACGAATGCGCACTCCCATGAACGCCCCCCGCATCGCCCTCATCACGCTCGCCTTCCTCTTGCTGCTGCCTGTCTGCCCGTCGCCAGCAGCGCCATCCGCGGCCCCCCCCTCGGCCTCCGCCTCTCCCTCAGCGGTCGCCTCACCGATGGCCTCCCCGTCTCCAGACACCACGGAGTCGACCTTCCTCTCGAACGTGCGCCAGCTCACGTTCGAGGGGCGTCGCTCTGGCGAGGGCTACTTCAGCCGCGACGGTCGCCACCTGATCTTTCAGAGCGAGCGCGAGCCGGGCAACCCGTTCTACCAGATCTACGTGCTCGATCTCGAGACCGGCCGCACCCACCGCGTCTCGCCTGGCACGGGCAAGACCACCTGCAGCTGGATCCATCCGGACGGCCGCCGAGCCCTGTTCGCGTCGACCCACGACGACCCGGCCAGCGCGCAGCTTCAGCGCGACGAGCTGACCTTTCGCGCCAGCGGGCAGAAGCGCCGATACGCGTGGGACTTTGACGATCACTACGACATCTATGAGACCCCCATCGAAGGCGGCACCCCACGCAACCTCACCCACATCCGCGGCTACGACGCCGAGGCTTCGTGGTCACCAGACGGGAGAACCATCGCCTTCGCCTCGAACCGGCACGCATTCACCGATCCGCTCTCACCCGACGATGGCAAGCGCTTCGCCGAAGACCCCTCGAGCCAGATCGACATCTACGCCATGGATGCAGACGGCACACACGTTCGCCGTCTCACCCAGACCATCGGCTACGACGGCGGACCGTTCTTCAGCGCCGACGGCACGCGCATCTGCTGGCGGCACTTCTCCACCGATGGGCGCACCGCCGAGATCTTCACGATGAACCCGGACGGCAGCGACAAGCGCCAGATCACCCACCTCGGCGCCATGTCGTGGGCCCCGTACTTCCACCCCTCCGGCGACTACCTCGTCTTCGGCACCAACCTTCACGGCTACGGCAACTTCGAGCTCTACATCGTCGACGCGGCCGGCCGCGCAAAGCCCGTGCGCATCACCAGCACCGACGGCTTCGACAGCCTCCCGGTCTTCACGCCGGACGGACGCGGCATCGCCTGGACCACATCGCGCACCGCCAACGGCCAGTCACAGATCTTCATGGCCGAGTGGAACGACGCGGCGGCGCGCAAGGCCCTGGGGCTGCCCCCCCGCTCGCAGCCCGAGGCGCGGCGAGAGCGCCCGCTGCCCATCGAGCCTTCCGCCGTGAAGCGCCACGTCGAGGCGCTGGCGGCAGAAGCCATGGATGGCCGCCTCACCGGCACGCCGGGAGAGTCGCGCGCCGCAGCCTACATCATCGACGTGATGCGCGCGCTCGGCCTCGAGCCCGCCGGCGATCGCGGCGGATGGCTGCAGGCCTTCCCGTTCACCGCCGGGGTGAAGCTGGGCCCCGCCAATGAACTTGTCGTCAACGGCCGGACGCAGGCCGTCGATCGTGACTGGCGCCCCCTCGCCTTCTCACGCAGCGGCGCAGTGGAGCCCTCAGCGGTGGCGTTCGCGGGGTACGGAATCGTGGCCCCCGACCACGGCTACGATTCGTACGCTGGCCTCGACGTGAAGAACCGCTGGGTGGTGGTGCTGCGCTACCTCCCCGAGAACCTCTCGGGCGACGCGCGACAGAAGCTCGCCCGCTTT
>RGZZ01000440.1 GCA_010028905.1 Pseudomonadota bacterium
CCCGCACCCACCCTCCAGGCAAAAAAAACAGGCCGCGTTGCCGCGACCTGTGGGGAACCAACCCGCCCGGGGTTGAACCTTTTTCAATCTGTGGCCCCAAGAAAGCCCGCCATTCTCAGGCGGGCCTCTGTGCCGCGTGCCAAACCCGTGCTAGACGGCCGGCTGCGGCGCTGCGCGCAGGGTCAGCACCGGCGCGCGAAACTCGGTGTCGGCCTGCTCGGCCTTCATCGACACCTGGGTTGCGACGGCCTCGCGCGCGGTCTGATGCACGCCGCTGTCTTCGACCGGAGCGATCTCGCCGCTCAGGCGCTCGTCGAACGCGCGTAGCAGCTTGTCGTGGATGTTGCCGAACGCGCCGTTCGACATCACGAGCACCACGTCGCCCGGCTGCGCCTCGCGGCGCATCATCTCGACGATGGCGTCGGCGTCCGGGTAGAAGCCCGCCTTCTTGCCCGCCGCCACCAGGTCGTCGACCAGGCGGTGAGAACTGAACAGGCGATCCGGCTCGATGGCCTCAGGCAGGAACACATCGGCCACCACCACGCGGTCGGCGGCGTCGAACGACTTGACGTAGTCCTTCTGGAAGAAGTCGCGGCGGCTCGAGGCCGTGCGCGGCTCCCACACGGCCCACACGGTGCGGCGCGGGTAGCGGGCCTTCACGGCCTTCACGGTCTCGCGCACCTTGGTGGGGTGGTGGGCGAAGTCGTCCATCACGATGATGTCGTCGACCACGCCGCGGATCTCCTGACGGCGCTTCACGCCCTCATACGACGCGAGTCCCGTGGCAATCTCGTCGCTGCCCAGGCCGATGCGGTTGCAGATGGCGATGACACCGAGGGCATTCTGCACATTGTGGCGTCCGGCCATCGGCAGCAGGAAGCGCCCGAAGAGCTTGCCCTCGTGGGTCACCGTGAACGAGGTTCCCTCTTCGCCGATGACGATGTCGCTGGCGAGCCAGCTGGCGCCCGTCTTGAGCCCGTAGGTCTCGACGGCGCACGGAACGTTCGTGAGCAGCGGCTTCACGGCTGGGTAGTCGGTGCACACGGCGAGGAAGCCGTCGGCCGGCAGGCGGTCGATGAGGTGGGTGCGGAAGGTCTCTTGAATGTGGGCGAGGTCGGTGAAGATGTCGCCGTGGTCGAACTCCATGCTGTTGATGACGGCCATCTTGGCGCGATAGTAGTGGAACTTCGGCACCTTGTGGAAGAAGGCGGTCTGGTACTCGTCACCCTCGACGACGAAGTGGCGGCCCTCGCCGGTCTTGAAGCTCTTCTCGAAGTTCTTCGCCACGCCGCCCACCATGAAGCTGGGCGAGCGTCCGGCGCTCTCGAGCACCCACGAGAGCATCGACGTCGACGTGGTCTTGCCGTGCGTGCCGGTCACCACCAGCGACTCGCGGTCGCAGATGAAGTACTCTGCCAGCGCCTCGGGGAACGACATGTGCGGCAGGCCCTGCGCCAGCACGGCCTCGACCTCGGGATTGCCGGGCTTTGCGGCATTGCCGATGATGACCAAGTCAGGACGCGGCTCGAGGTTGGCGGCGTTGAATCCGATGGAGACGGGGATCTGCAGGTCAGCCAGCTGGTGCGACATGGGCGGATAGACGTTCTCGTCAGACCCGGTGACGTGATAACCGGCCGACTTCAGCAGGCCCGCAAGCGAACCCATGCCGATTCCGCAAATCGCGACCATGTGGATGTGCCGCACCTGTTGGTTCATGATGCTCCTCACTTCGCGTCCCCGCGCGTCTGTGATGTGGCGTTCTGGCGCTGCGCGCGGGTTGAGCCGTGCGCGTCCCGTCCTTGTCGCGGAGACACGCCGCTCAGTGCCGGCCTGCGCAGCGACGCGCGCCGGAGAGCATGGGGGCATCTCCACGCTCGTCAGTATACTTGTCAACCATTGCCCTTTGGTCAACGGAACATTACAAAACGGTTACAAAGGCGAGATTTTTTTTCAACTTCGCTTCTGATGGCAGCGCGAGGTCGCTCCAACCGTCCACACCAGCACAATGGGGCTTGACATGAACACGACTCCCGGAGTGTGAAGGCGCACGCTGCAGTGCCAGAGCACGACCTCGAGCCACCGCCACAGGCCGTTTCTGTCCATCTCGAGGAGTACGAACACCCGTTACAGGCGAGGCGTGGGCCCGTCGGTCACTCCGGATCTCCGAAGCGCGCCTTGATCTCGAGCGCGTCTTCGAGCGTTCCCAGAAACGCCCGCACCACCTCCGGGTCGAACTGGGTGCCGCGCCCCTTCTTGATGAGGTCGAGGGCTTCGTCGACCTCGAAGGCGGGCTTGTAGCAGCGCTTCGTGGTGAGGGCGTCGAACACGTCGGCCAGCGAGACGATGCGTGCCACGAGCGGAATCTCTCCCCCCGACAGCCCGTGCGGGTAGCCACTGCCGTCCCACCGCTCGTGATGGTTGAGGGCGATGGTCTCGCCCATGCGCAGCAGCTCAGACGACGACCCGCTCAAGATGCGCGCGCCGATGATGGTGTGCTGCTTCATCTGCTCGAACTCTTCGGGCGTGAACTTGCCGGGCTTCATGAGAATGGCGTCTGGGATGCCGATCTTGCCGATGTCGTGCATGGGGCTTGCGCGCTTCACCGTGGTGGCCTCTTCGGCGGTCATGCCGAGGCGTCGCGCCAGCACCTCGGAGTAGCTCGACATGCGCTGGATGTGCGAAGCCGTGTCATCGTCGCGGTACTCGGCGGCGATGGCCAGGCGCAGAATGGTCTCCTCGTGCGCGGCCTCGAGGCGGCGCTGGGCCTCTTCGAGACGCTCGAGGGCCTCTTGAAGGCGCCTCGACTTCTCGACCTCGCTGCCGTAGAGCACCCCCAGCTCCTGGGCGTAGATGGCCAGCTGGCTGCGCTCCATGTGCTGCAGGTCGACCAGCGAGCGCAGCCGGCGCCCCAGGCCCTCCGCCTGAGGCTCAAGGGGCGCGGCCTCGTGCATTGCGACCTCGGCCAGGAGCCGATGGACGCCGCTCTCGGTGAGCTCGCTCCCCTCCCCGCCCAGCAGCGAGCGGATCTTGTCGAGCAGCTGGATGGGGCTGAACGGCTTGGTGAAGTACTCGTCGGCCCCCTCGCGCAGCCCCTCTTCGCGGTCTTCCTCGAGCATCTCGCCGGTGAGCATGACGATCTTCATGTGCCGTGTTCGCGCGTCAGCCTTCAGCTCACGGCATACCTCGAGACCACTGATGCCCGGCATGCGCACATCGAGCAGCACCAGGTCCGGGAGCTCGTCACGCGCGATGGTGAGTGCGTCTTCGCCGTTCGACGCCTCGATGATGGCATAGCCCTGGCTCTTGAGCGTGCTCCGCGCGATCTGGCGGATCACAGGCTGATCGTCGACGACCAGTATCTTGTTTACCCTCGCCACGCGCGGGGTTTCTGGAGAACATCGAGGAGATCCTCCCCGAACCGCTCGCCGCGTCGAGGCGACACCCGCGGTGGCGACGCTCTGGTATCGTTTCACCAGACGTGCCATCACCGTGTTCGAACCTGCAAGAGATGAGGGTGGCCTTCTCATGGAAGTTCTGCTCGATGCCCCCGTGGCAACCCTGGTGGCTGACCACGCAGACGGCAACGCCATCGACCGTCGGTTCGTGGCGAGCCTGCGCCGCGCGTTGCGGCGAACCCAGGCCCTGGGAGCCCGTTCTGCCGTCATCGTGGGCATCGGCGAGGTCTTCTCGAGCGGGCTGCCCGCGGCCCGAGGCGGAGAGACCGACCCGCGACGCGTCGCGCGCCTGATGAACGGGTTCTCGAGCCTGCTGGCCGAGATGCTCGACGCCCCCATGCCGCTGGTGGGGGCGGTCAACGGTCACGCCATCGGCGGGGGATGTCTGCTCGCCCTGGCCTGCGACCATCTCGTGATGGCCAGGGGCGAGGGGCGTATCGGGCTCAACGACGCGACCTGGGGACTGTGCCTGCCATCGCGCGCCCTCGCCCTCGTGGTCGATCGCGTTCCACGCGCGGCCTGGAGCGATCTCGTATTGCGAGGACGCCTCATCGACGCCGAGGAGGCGCACGATGTCGGGCTGGTGCATCAGGCGGTCGAGCCCTTCCTCCTGCTGCAGAGCGCCACAGCGGTGGCCCGAGAGCTGGCGGCCCGCCCCCCTGCCCAGCTGGCGGTGGCCCGTCAGGCACTGAACGGCCCCCTGGTCGCCCGGCTGCGCCCTCCCCCGCTTTCTTGAGGTCCGGGGAGCGACGGGGCGCAGGAGGGGCGAACCCGACGGGCGAAGCCTCGGCCGCCTTTCCCCTCG
>RGZZ01000441.1 GCA_010028905.1 Pseudomonadota bacterium
AGGCTGGCGTCCGGAACGGCGAGCGTGGTCATGCGGGGGAGATTGGCGATGGGTTCGCCTCGTTCCCGCTCGGGGTGTCGCTGGCAGCGTCAGGCAGCGACGGCTCTGGAGGCAGCACGAGCCAGGCGGTGATGGCCACGCACACGGTGAGCGCGCCGATGCCGAGCAGCATCGGACGCGCGCCCACGCGGTCGATGAAGGCCGACACGATGGCCACCCCCGCGGGCACCGCCACGTTCACCACCGCGAAGAGGGTGGCGAACACGCGCCCCTGCAGCCGAGGCGGCGTGCTGCGCTGCACCAGGGTCAGTATCACGGCATTGCCCGGAGCCACGGCAAATCCCGCGACGGCGGCGGCCATCGATGCCAGCACGAGGGTTGGCGCCAGGCCCACGCCGGCGAAGGCCAGGCCCACGATGAGCATGCCGCCGTAGATGATCACGGCGTCGCTGAAGAGGCGGGTCAGCGCCTGGGCCGCCATCGACCCCAGCAGCATGCCGCCACCCAGGCCGCCCATGAGCCATCCGAATCCCACTGATCCGGCGTGCAGATCTCGGTCGGCGAGCACGGGGAAGATGACCGAGTACGGCCCCACGAGCAGGTTCACCGCCGTCGCTGTCAGACAGACGACGAGAATGAACCGGTTGGCGCGCAGAAAGGTGAGCCCCTCAATGGCCTCGCGAAGCACGCCTCCGTCTGCCTCGGGGCCGCGGGCCGCGGGTCGCCAGGCCAGAAGGCTGAGCGCCAGGGCCGAGACGCCGAAGCCCACCACGTCGATCCACAGCGCGTACACGGGCGACGGAGTCACCGCGATGAGCAGACCCGCCAGCACCGGGCCGGCGAGTGACGAGATCTGCGACGTCATCTCGGCGTAGGCATTGGCTTCGGTGAGCAGCGCCTCGGGCACGAGCTCCGGAATCACGGTCTTCTCCGAGGCGTAGAACACCAGGGTAAGCGTCGAGACGGCGAATGTCACGCCGTAGACCAGCGCCATGGGCATGCGCCCCTCGGAAAACGCGAGGGGAAGCGCGGCCACGAGCAGGCCGCGCGCGAGGCTGCAAGCGATCATGAGCCTGCGGCGGTCGAAGCGATCGACCGCCAGGCCGGCGACCCATCCGAACAGGGCGTTGGGGAGCACCTGGGCGAGGTAGACGCCGCCCATGGCGATGCTCGAGCCGGTGGCTTGCAGAACCATCCAGGCCAGGGCGATGTAGTTGAACTGGTTGCCCAGCTGTGAGACGGTCTGACCGAACCAGAGAAGGCGGAAATCGCGATGACGCAGCACCATGGTGGCGCTGGCTTCGAACTGCTTGCGTGGTCTCCTTCAATCGCGCGGCTGCGCTTTGCTTCAGAAGGCCGCCGACTGCTGTCGCTCGAACTGCTCGCGCACCCGCGCCACGGTGTCGATCTCGTCGGCGCTCTTGTCGTCGCGGATGCGCACGACGCGGGCGAAGCGCAGCGCGTAGCCGCAGGGGTAGGTGGGGCTGGCCTGCACGTCGCTAAAGGCCACCTCGAGAACCACGGAGGGGCGAACGCGCACCGTGGGAACGTCGGCCGGCCCGTCGCGCAGCCCCAGCAATCGCGCGGTGAGCTGCTCGAACTCGGTATCGCTCAGGCCCTTGAATGTCTTTCCCACCTCGGTGAAATCGCCGTTGTCGTCGCGCACGGCCAGGTGGTAGTTGCTCAGCCAGCCGTTGCGCCGCCCATAGCCCCAGTCAGCGGCCACCACGACCACGTCGAGGGTATGCACCTTCTTGATCTTGAGCCAGGCGCGTCCGCGCACGCCGGGGCTGTAGGGGCTGGTGGGGTTCTTGGCCATCACGCCTTCGTAGCCGCGGTCGATGGCGTCAAGGGTGAAGGCGGTGGCGGCCGCGTCGTCGCTGGTCTCGAGGCGCGGCACCAGCACCACCGATGGGGTGGGTGAGAGAGCCGCCACAAGCCGCGACCACCGCTCACACTGGGGTGTGTCGAGCAACGGTTCGCCGTGCATCGCGAGCAGGTCGAACAGATACACGCGGGTGCCGATCTCGGCGGCCCGCTCGTCGACGTCGTGCACGCGCCGAAAGCGTCGCATGAGGTCTTGGAAGGGCAGGGGGCGACCGCTTCGATCGACGGGCACCACCTCGCCCTCGAGAATCGCATCGTTGAGAGGAAGGGCTTCGCGCACGGCGGCGCACACATCGGGCAGGCTCTCGGTGACCTCGCTGAGACGTCGGGTGAAGAGGCGTACCTTGCCATCGTGGATGTGGATCTGCAAGCGGGCGCCATCGAGCTTGTGCTCGAACACGGCGTGCCCGCCGCACAGTGCCAGCGCCTCGGTAGCGGTCTCCGCCTTCTGGGCGAGCATGGGGGCCAGCGGCCGGAACGGCTCGAGGCGAACGCCATCGAGACCCGCGGCCCCATCCGTGCAGGCGATCTCCACCACGCGTGATGCGTCGCCCAGCAGCATCTTCGCCCGGGTGACGCTGGCCTGCCCGATGCCGGGGCGTCGCGCGACGGCTTCGAGCACCACGCCTTCGTCGGCGCCCTGACGCATGTCGCCCAGAACGATGCGCACGATGACCTCGAGCTCGTCTGCCGTGGCGCGGGCCAGCAGGTCGACCAGCAGGGCCTCTCGTCTGGCGGCCGCCCCTTTGCCGCGTATCTCAGCCAGGGAGATCAGGGCGTCGCTGACTTCCTGCAGCGTCAGCGTGGCGCTCTCGGGGAAGATGTGACCGCCTTCCGCGGCGAGCAGGGCCCGTGCCGCCACACCCGCGTCTTCGGTGATGCCGCGTTGTGCAGAGGCTTCTGCAGACGGTTTCGCGCCCGACGCTGAGGGCGTGTTGCGGTGCGCCAGTGCGCGCACCGCGCGCCACAGCGTGGCGCCGCTCACCTCGAGCGTGCGCGGGTCGCCCTTCGGGAGCGCGCGCCCCAGCAGCAGCAACGTGGCGGCGCGTACCTCGCTCGTGGCCAGGTGCGCGAGGAACACTCCGATGCGCTCCATGGCCGCCAGTCGCTTCGAGGTCTGGCGCAGAGTGAGCGACAGGCCGGCGAGTTCCGCGAATGGGGTGGGCACTATTTCGGTGAAGGTGTCGACGCGGGTGCCGGTTTCGACGCGGGTGCCGGGGTCGACGCGGGCTCGGTCTTTGCCGGCGCCTCTGTGGGCGCCGCGGGAGAAGCGGGACCTGTACCGCGCGCAGCGGGGGCGCCAGGCGCGTTCGATGGCGTGCCAGGATGCGTCGGAATCGGAGAGGCCCCCTGCACCTCGGTAGGCGGCGCCGGGATGCGCAGCGGTGGCCGCGGAGGCACTGCCGTTCCGGCCCCCGGCACATCGGGCAGGGGGGCGCCGATGGCGCGGAGCATGGCGGCGCGCGCCTGGTCTACGGCCGACTCGGCGTTCACCTGGTTGGTCTCGGCGGTGACGGTGGCCTGCTCGGCGTCGAGCACATCGAGGAACGTGCCGAGCCCGGCCTTGTAGCGGCCGTTGATGAGCCGCAGGCTCTCTTGGGCGCTCATCACCTCTGCGCCAGCAGTGATGAGCCGCTGCTCGGCGGTCTTCAGGTTGAGGAAGGCCTGCGCCACGTCAGACAGGGCGTTCTGACGTGCCGCGACCAGCTGCGCCTCGGTGCTGAGCTGGTTCGCCTGGGCCTCGCGCACACGGCCCAGGGTGAAGCCCCCGTCGTATAGCGCCCACGTGACCTGCAACCCGACGTTGAAGGTGTAGCCGTCGAAGGTGGTCAGGGGCGTGTTTCCTCGCGTGAAGTAGCTGCTGGTGGCGGCCAGCGATGGGGCGTTGCTCGTCTTGGCCGCCGAAAGCGCATGCTGGCTGGCCTGGAGACTGGCCACCGCCTGCAGCACGTCCGGTCGCTGCGCCAGGGCGAGACGGAAGAGGGCGTCTGGATTCGAGGTGTCGACCGGGGGCTCGTCCTGCCCTTTGGCCTGTACCTCAATCGGGGTTCGCGGATCGATGCCCATGAGCACAGCCAGGTTCACACGCGAGACAGAGGCCACGGTCTGGGCCTGGTTGAGGTTGAAGATGGCGCTGGCGACCGCGGTCTGGGCGCGCACCACGTCTGACGGGAGCCCCAGACCTGCTCTGTGGCGGGCCTGCGCAAGCTTCAGGTGCTCCTGCTGGTTGCGCAGGTTGGCTTGCTGAACCTTGACGAGGCGCAGGTTCTGCACGTACTGGAAGAAGCCTTGCTTCACCTGGAAGACCAGGTCTTGCTGCACCTTCGAGAGGTTGGCGAAGGCGAGCCGCTCTTGTGCGAGTGCCTGGCGGAC
>RGZZ01000442.1 GCA_010028905.1 Pseudomonadota bacterium
GGCCTCGTGGTGGAGTCGTGCGTGTCCCCCTCGGCCTCGTGGTGGAGTCGTGCGTGTCCCCCTCGGCCTCGTGGTGGACTTGCCGCGGCTCCCCACGCCCTCATCGGGAGCCATTTCACTGGAGGACTTGCAACCCAGCGCACCCTCTGTTATAACTTTGTCATACAAAGTTCATCGGAGGCACCGTGGAGGTTCAAGAAGCCCTCAGCCAGGTGGCCGAGATCCGTCGGCACCTGCTTCGCACCGAGTTCTACCGCGGGTATCGCTCGCCCGTCATGGCCGCCACGAGCCTCGTGGCGGTGGGTGCGGCTGCGGTTCAGGGCGCGTTGCTCGACTCGCCACAGGCGGGGGGCTGGGTTGGCGCCGATGACCTCGGCTTTGTGCGTTTCTGGCTCGTGGTGGCCGCGGTGAACCTGCTTCTGGTGTCGACGGATGTGATGCTGTGCTACATCCCCCGCCTTTCGCGCGAGCAGCAGCGGTCGGCCTACAATGTGGTGGGGCAGTTCATCCCCTCGCTGTGCGGCGCCGCACTGGTGACCTGGGGGTGTGCCCGCGTCGGCGCCACGATGCTGCTGCCCGGCCTGTGGTGCACGCTGTTCAGCATGGGCGTGTTCGCCTCGCGCCCCTATCTGCCGCGAGGCGTAGGCTGGGTCGGCCTCTTCTACCTCGCCTGCGGCATGGTGCTGCTGGCGCTTGCGCCCACGGGTCAGGCCCTGACCCCCTGGGCGATGGGGGCGCCGTTCGGCATCGGGCAGTTGTGCCTCGGGCTCGTGCTCTACTACAACCTCGAGAGGCCCGGCCGTCATGCGCAGTGACGAGAGCGGCCGCTTCGCCTACGATGGCCTCGATCGCCTGCTGCATGAAAAGGCGCGTCTGGGTATCATGACCTCGCTGCTCACCCATCGTGAGGGGGTCTTGTTCAACGACCTGAAAGCCATGTGCGCCCTCACTGATGGCAACCTGAGCCGACATCTCCAGGCGCTCAGCAGCGCATCGCTGGTCGAGGTGATCAAGGGCCACGAGCATGGGCGTCCGCAGACCATGTGCCGTCTCTCGACCTTGGGACGCGAGCGTTTCATCGCCTACCTGAGTGAGCTCGAGCGCGTGCTTCGAGACGCATCGGTTCCTCTGGAGAGCCCCGCTTTTCCCGAAGGCGGTTGGGCGCCGGCCTAGCGCCCCCTTTTTTTGAGGAATTGCTTTGTAGCGCAAAGTGAAGGAGGTCTTCAGCAATGAACGTGGTTGTGGCGGAGCATCTCGGCATGTGCTTCGGGGTGAAACGAGCCCTCGACATCGCTGATTCGGTGAGCCAGCCGGAGCACGTGACCATGCTCGGTGAGATCGTGCACAACGAGCAGATCGTGTCGGCGCTGGCGGCCCGCGGTTACGTCACCCAGCCCGAGAGCGCGGGCACGCACATCCCAGATACGCCCGCGGTGCTGATCACCGCCCACGGCATCAGCGATCGGCAGCGCCACGCCCTTCTCGCGGCGGGAAAGTCGCTGCACGACACCACCTGTCCGCTGGTGACGCGGGTGCACAAGGTGGCCCGCATGCTGGCCGACAAGGGATACTTCATCGTGGTGATCGGCCGTCATGGTCACGTCGAGGTGCGTGGCCTCACGGGCGATCTCGATGCATTCGAGGTGGTCGAGCGCGTGGAGGAGGTTCGTTCGTACCGTCAGCCACGACTCGGTGTGGTGTGTCAGACCACCACCGCCCCCGCCGAGGCCACGCAGATTCGTGAGGCCATCGCGGCCGCCAATCCGGAGGCGGAGATCCGCTTCATCGACACCATCTGCCACCCCACAAAGGCCCGCCAGCAGGCTGTGGAGAGCCTTCTGCCTGAGGTGGACGCCCTCGTGGTGGTGGGGGGACGCACCTCGAACAACACGCGCCGGCTCGGTGATCTGGCCGAGGCCTGCGCGGTCCCGTGGCATCACGTGCAGACCGTCGATGACATCGATCCAGAATGGCGAAATCGCTACCGGGTCATCGGGCTCACGGCGGGAACGTCAACGCCGGACGAGGCCATCGAGGCTGTTCGAGAACGACTGATGGCGCTCTGACGCGCCCCCTCAACCATCCCGCGCACGCGCTGCCCGGCGGTTCTCACACGCCGAACACGTGCTGCGCGTGAGCCACATCACGATCGCCATGCAACACGGCGGTCACGTTGCCGACCAGACAAGTGTCAGAAAGACACGAGACACAGCAGAAAGAAGGCAACGACCATGAACTTCACCAGACTTCTCTCCATCTTCTCACATCGCGCATCAGCCGCGCCCGACGCGTCGCTCCCGTGCAACGCCGACGACAGCGCCCCAGACCAGCCGGACCCTTTTGCCCCCTCGCCCCCCCGGGGGACGGCCCACGTCGTGGAGATCAACCGCACCGACGTGCATGTGATCACGCGCTCCACCCGGAGCATCGGCGAGCTGATGCATGTCGACCTCGATACCGGCGACCGGCTCGTATCGGTGCCCGTGCGCGTTGGTCGGGTCTGGGAAGCCGGGGGCCTCTTTCACGTGGGCGGCACCTTCGAGAAGCTCGACGCGTCGCAGATGGCGGCCGTGCGCGCGTGCATCGCGGCACGGGCGGCCTGCCGCCGCGGTTGGGTGGCCTGACGGCCTCAGCGTGATCGCCGTGCTGTGACGAGCGCAGCGACGCGGTGACCACAAGGCATCAGTGCACCCGTGTCACGGTCGTCGGAGCCCCGCCTCACCCTCGGTCGGGGCGGTCGCGAGACGTTCCACCTCAGCCCGCGCCTGCGCGATTCGCACCGTGTAGGGGGGATGGGCGGGCGTCTGGGTGATGCTTGGGCCGCGCGCTTCCCCCTCGGTCGGTAGACCCGCACGTTGCGCTTGACGCTCCAGCATCTCCAGAACGGTGATGCTCGCGCGGGGGTCGTACCCCACGGAGTGGGCCAGCTCGATGCCCCTTCGGTCGGCGCGCAGCTCGGCGGGTTGGGAGATATAGCGGTTGTAGTAGCTGTCGAGAAGGGTTCCGATGGCGCGTGCGTCGCCGTTGTGTGGGTTGTCTCGCTCGGCCAGGCGCTGATGCTGCATCCGGAAGGCCGAGTACTGGAAGCCATCGAGCGTGTCGCGCTGCTCGACGTGTCCCACCTCGTGGCCGAGCACGAATCCGAGGGCGTCGTCGCTCTCGAGCTGGCGCAACGTCCCCTCGTTCACCAGCACGATGCCTCCAGGGACCGCCGTAGCCTGGATGGCGTCGCCCTTCAGCAGGCGGAACGCGTATCCCGTCTCTCGCCGCTGGGCGGCCGACACCACGCGGGTCGCCACATCGTCAAGGCGCGCCTGCAACGCGACGTCCTCGCTCGGCCCGCGCCGACCGCTCAGTGCGATGCGCGCGGCAACCTCTTGTCCGATGGCCTTCTCCACCCGCGGACTGATCAGTGCCTTTCCGGCCTCACCCGCGGCCGTGAACAGCATGGGTCCGAAACGCGCAAGCTGGGCGGCGAGCGACGCCCCGGTCTGCCCGCAGGCCTGGAGCGCGTACAGCACGGTGTGGGCGTGCTTCTCATCTTGCGGGAGCCCGCTGGTCGCGTGCGTCGCATATCGGCTGGGCCTGGCCTCGGTGGCGCTCTTGCCATCTGCGGCGCTCTTGCCATCGGCGGCGCTCGCGTGCGCCATGCGGGTCGCCCCGCCGCGGGCGACGGCACTTCCCCGCCAGATCGCGTTCAGAATTCCTCGGGTCGCCGTGCTCGAGACGCCGCGCATCGTCGCTGCCCCTTCCTCTGCATCCGGTGCCTGCCCGGTCGCCCCCGGAGGCCTGTGACGCCATCGTAGCCCAACACGGCCCCGGGGTCGCGCCACATCGCGTCAATGGTCGTCGCGACCCCGTGAGCTGCGCAACCCGGTAGGTGGGGCGGAGCGCAATCCCGAACCTCACCCCCGACTGCCCCCGCGCGTGACGATGATCACATCGTCGCCGCCGGTTGGTGGGCCATCTCACCGTTTGGTGCTGCGAGAGGCGGTAGACTCGAAGTATGAAGAACATCAACCAGCTCATCACCAAGAGCATCGTCGTCACCATCATCATCGTCGCGCTGAGCATCGCCTCCGCGTGGGCCGATGAGAATCGTGTCATCCGCCTCTCCAACGGGTCCACGAGCGTTCCCGCGTCGCTGCAGGTCACCGAGAACGCAGAGGGCGCCGTGGTCACCGACGCCGCACAGAGCTTCGTCGCCGTCATCAAGCCTCACGCGTACGCG
>RGZZ01000443.1 GCA_010028905.1 Pseudomonadota bacterium
GCGTGCAACCCCGATCCCTGCCCTCGACGCATTGCTGCAGCGCACCTCCGGCTGGACAGGAGGAGACGGGGCCCACTCGTTCGCCCTGTCTCCCCGCCTGTCGCTTTGGCTCTTCGGCGACACCTTCTATGGCGAGGTGCGCGATCAGCGACGCGTCGCCCCCCGCATGGTGCATAACAGCGCGGCCTGGCTGCGCGACGGGGCGTTCGCGTTCTTTCCCACCCAAGCCGACCTCTTGTGCCCGAAGGACGCTCCCCTCGAATGGTACTGGCCGGGCGAGGGGGCCATCACCGAGCGCGGGCTCGAGCTGTTCTGCATGCGCGTGCGCTCGGTCAAGGGAGGCGCGTTCGGATTCGACTTCGACTGGTATGCCAGCGACCTGCTCGAAATCGAGAATCCGCGCGAAGCACCCACGCGATGGCGCGTCGTCTCACAGACGCCGGGGCCCTCGCAGGGGGGGGTGCAGCTCGGCGCCGCCGTGGCGGTTGAGGGTGCGTGGCTCTATGCCTGGGGCCTTCGCCCGGATGACCCATCGCGCAGCCTCTGCGTGGCGCGCCGGAAGCGCGACGGAGGCGCGTGGACGTGGTTCTGCGCGGGCGCCTGGAGACAGGCCGGCACGCCCCAGCCCTTGTTCACCGAAGCCGCGCCAGAGATGAGCGTGAGCCCGTTTCGCGGGGGATGGCTGGCCGTGTACAGCCCGCGCGGACTGTCACCGGAAATCGCTCTGCGCTGGGCCCCTTACCCCGAAGGGCCGTGGAGCGACGTCGTGACCGCCTATCGCGCCCCCGAGGCCAGTCGCGGGCTGCTGATCTACGGTGCGCGCGCCCATCCGGAGCTGGACGGTCCGGGGCTCGTGCTCACCTACAACTGCAATGCGCCGACGCCAGAGCGGCTGCGCGACGAAGCGTCCGCGTACGCCCCAAGATTCGTTCGGCTTTCGCTCTGATTTCAGCATGGGTTAAGGGGCAGGGTGTATCATCGGGGCATGCGCATCCAGACGCCTCGCCCGCTGACCCGCCCTGAGCCGATGCCCGTCCAGGCTGTCGGTCACGCTCCGCAGCCGGCCGATCGGATCGCGCTGGGCGAGCGGCGCACCGATGCCCTGGCCGCGAACATGCAGCGGCTGCGCGAGACCGCGCGTGCCGCGCGCCCTGCAGCGCCCCCTTCATACGCCCCGCCAGGCCGATATCTGTGGGACTCGTGGGTTCTGCGCGATGACAGCGTCACGCCGCCGCTCTACCGCCTGTTCCATCTCGACGCGCCACAGACCCCCGACCCGGAGGCGCGTCACGACCAGGCGCGCGTGCGACAAGCCGTGTCCACCGATCTGCGCACGTGGACCGACGTAGGCGAAGCCCTCGGCCCTGGCGACAAGGGGCGCTGGGACGATCAGGCAATCTGGACGGGGAACGTCTATCGCGCGGCCGACGGCGGATACCGCTTCTTCTACACCGGCCGCAACCAGCGCGATGGCCAGCTGCAGCGCATCGGCCTGGCGAAATCTTCAGATGGGGTGCACTTCTCACGGTCAGAGCACGCCCTGCTCGAGCCCGACGGTCGCTGGTACGAGACCACCGAGACGTCACCCGTGTACAAGGCCTGGCGCGACCCGACCGTGGTCACCGATTCTGCCACCGGCGAGCACGTGATGCTGTTCACCGCGCGCACCCGCGAGGGTGATTCGCGCTACAAGGGCTGCATCGGCGCGGCGCGGGCCAGTCACCTCGACGGGCCGTACACCGCGACCGCGCCGGTCCTGGCGCCGGGTCGCTACGCGCAGATGGAGGTTCCCCAGGTCATCGAGCGCAACGGCAAGGTGTACCTCTTCTTCTCGTGCTGGGCCTCCGACTACGCGCCCGCGTGGGCCGAAGCCACGGGCGGAGGTCAATCGGGGTTGCACGCCTGGGTGGGCGACAGCCTCACGGGGCCCTTCTCCCCGGTCAACGGTGACGGCGTGGTGACGCGCACCGACGACAACCTCTACACAGTGAAGCTCGTCGACGACCCCTCGCGCCCCGGCGAGTACACCGCCCTGGGCTGGTACGTGAACGATCGTCCTGGGGAGAAGGCGCTCACGCTGTCGCCCCCGATTCCTGTCACGTGGGAGGGCGACCGCATCACGCTCGCCCCGCGTGATCCCGCCCGCTGACCCTGCCCTGCGCCAGGAACGACGCCCTCCGCGCGCGAACCGAACGCCTGTGAAGCAAGAAGCGCTGGAGAGCATCGCCCGGCTGCGAGAAGAGATCGCCAGCCTCGACAAACAGATCCTGGGCCTGGTGGCCAGGCGGCTTGCTGTGGCCGAACAGATCGGGCACCACAAGAAGCAGGCGGGCCTGCCCGTCCGCAACTTCAAGGCCGAGGTCGAGGTGCTCGAACGGGCACGCGTCTCGTGCGCCGAGCTGGGCCTCGACCCCGATGTAGGGCAGGCCTTGCTCAACGTGCTCATCGAGGCCGCGGTGGGGCGCCAGCACGACCTGGCCGAGAAGCCGCACGACGGCCCGCATCAGTCGGTGCTGGTGGTGGGAGGCTGCGGGCGCATGGGAGACTGGCTGTGCCACTTCTTCACCGCCCACGGCCATCGCGTGACGGTGTACGACAGCGGTCCGCAGACCTGTGAGTACCCCCGCGCCGCAAGCCTGAGCGATGCCGCCCGTGCCGCCGACGTCATCGTGCTCGCCGTGCCCATCACCGAGACCGCCGCCATTCTCGAGACGCTGGTCGAAGCGAGGCCTCGCGGGCTGATCTTCGACATCTGCAGCCTCAAGAGCCCCGTGCTCGAACGGTTGCACCACGCCGTTCGTGAAGGCCTCAACGTGGCCAGCGTGCACCCCATGTTCGCACCGGACACCGTTCTGCTCAGCGGTCGCGTGCTCGTCGTCTGCGACTGCGGCAACCCCGCCGCGGCGGAGGCGGCACGCGCCATGTTCGAAGACACCGCGCTGCGCATCGTCGAGATTCCGCTCGATCAGCACGACGAGTACATGGCCTACGTCCTCGGATTGAGCCACGCGGTGAACATCGCCTTTGCCCGCGCTCTCGCCACCAGCGGACACGGCGTGCACGACCTCGATCGCGTCACGAGCACCACCTTCGCCAGGCAATCGCACACCACGCGTCAGGTGGCGAGCGAGAACCCGCGCCTGTACTACGAGATTCAGCGTCACAACGCGCACACCGCGTCGGTGCTCAAGCGACTCACCCAGGCCGTCACCGAACTCGAGGCAGCCGCCTTGAGCGATTCCTCAGAGGCCTTCGTCGCTTTGATGCAGACGAACCGCCGGTACTTCGAAGGGCTCGACACCCCCCCCGAAGAGAGCGCATGATCCCTGCCGGACAACGCCTGGCACGAATGCTGGCGCTCTCCGCACTCGTCGTGCTGGTGGTCATGGCGGCCTTCTTCTGCCTGGTGGCGCCGTCTGAAGCCCCCATCGACTCGCTCGACGGGAAGCGAAACGCGCTCTGGATGGGGCATCGCTGGTTCACCGGAAAGGTGACTGCAGCCGACATCGACGCACTCGTGAGCAACCTCGACGCGCACGCGGTGGGCGACGTGTTCATTCACGTGGGCCCCCTCGACTGCCGAGGGCACATCACGGAGACCGCTCCACCCGCGTGGGCGACGGTGCGAAACCGCCTCAAGGCAAAGGGCGTGCGACTCTTCGCCTGGATGGGCGGCGTCACCCGATGGTCGTATGGGGAAGCCCCTGACACCATCGATGCCGCTCGCCCCGAAGTGCGGCGCGGCATCATCACCACCGCACAAGCGCTGGTCGATGAGGCCCACTTCGACGGCGTGCAGTACGATCTCGAGATCACGCCCGACGGCGATGCCGGCTTTCTTGCCCTGCTCGACGAGAGCCGCGAGGCGCTCAGGGGAACCCCCATCTCGGTGGCAACCCCCAACCTGCGCCCGCCCTGGCTTCTCATCGCGCATCTGTGGACGCGCGACTATTTCACCGAAGTGGCCAGGCGATGCGACCAGCTTGCAGTGATGTCGTATGACACGGGGCTGCCGACGGCGCAGGCGTACACGCGCTACCTCAGATGGGCGTCGAGCGCGCTGGGACAGCTCGTCGGGTCGCTGCCCGCGCGTCGACCGACGCTGCTGATGGGCGTTCCGACCTGCAAAGAGCCGAGCCGCTCCCATCGACCGTCAGCGGAGACCCCTGGCGCGGCGCTCCAGGGGCTTGCGGCCGACCCGACATCGCTGCGTGGCGTGGCCATCTATGT
>RGZZ01000444.1 GCA_010028905.1 Pseudomonadota bacterium
CCCGCCCGTCGCGCTGAGCGCGCCCGCGCCCGCGCGAGCCGTTTCCCAGCCCGTGGCAGCGCTGTACGTGACGAGCGACAGCCGCGCCGCCGTGAGCGCAGCCTGGAGCGCACTGACACGCACAGACAAGACACTGGCCGGCGCACATCGGCTCATCGGCCCAACCCGTCACTGGATCGCCGTTCAAGCGCGTGCCTTCGACACCGCGTCCCCCCAGACCGTCGATCTGGCGTGCATGAACCTCTCTCGCGCCCTGCACACGGGGGTTCTGTTCCTGCAGGTGACCGCCGACGGACGCGCCTGGTACTTCTACTGGAACGATGGTCACGAGCTCGATCAGTACTGCAGCAATCCGGGACGCCCGGGCGAGGTCGACTACACGACGCTTCGAACCTGGGGCGGAAAACCCGAGGTGCTGGTGGGTGCGTGTCGTGGGCAGGCGCTGTCGAAGACCCGCCCGGCGCCGACCATCACCGACCTGAACGCGGTGATCTACTCGTACTACCCCGAGATGCGTTCCACACGCCCCGACGCATGGCGATCTCCAGAGGAGATCATGCGCACGCTCACACAGATCATCGGCCTGCCCTGCGCACCGGCCCGCTGCGACGCTTCTCCACGCACGACCCCACCCTGAACCGATCTTGCGTCAGCTCTCGGGTTTCTTGCCGCGCTGCGTGTGCGTCTCGACGGTGTAGCTGTGGACCTTGAAGATGGGGTACACCATGCCGATGCCCATCATGTCGTCGGCAACCTCGCCCACCACCGTGAGCCTGCGGCCATCACCCCGCCCGTCCGGACCGATGCCGTCGAGCTGGTAGCGGTCTCCCGTCTCGTCCTCGAAGGCCCAGATGCCTCCCTCGAGCGGGTTGAAAAACACCATGCCCTTCAGCGTCTTCATCGACCCTCGCGTCATTTCGTCCGGATTCGGGCCCACGCCCCGCCTCTTGGGACGAGCGCTCGCAGAGGGCGACTTCGCCAGAGCGCGGGGAACAGCCTTCCCCCCTCGTCTGCGTGCGCCCAAGGGAGCTGGAAAGAGGGGGGCGCTCGCCTTCGCGAGAATGCCTGCCTCTCGCCCACACTCCAGATGCCGAGGTTGCGCCCTTGAGACGAATGCTGCTCACGCTCGCCGACAACAAGACAATCCACAACATGGTCGTGTCGAACGGGGTCTTCCGGCGCATGGCCCTGCGATTCGTTGCAGGGGAAACCCTCGATGAGGCCATCGAAGCCGTGAAGAACCTCCCCAAGGGGGCGCGCGCCACCCTCGACAATCTCGGGGAGAACGTGCACACGGCGGCAGAGGCCGACGATGCCTGCCGCATGTACCTCGACATCCTCGACGCGATCTCACGGGCTGGCGTCGACAGCAACGCCTCGATCAAGCTCACGCAGATGGGGCTCGACATCGACCCCGACCTCTGCCTTTCGAACATGCGCAAGGTGCTCGACAAGGCGCAGTCGTTCAACAACTTCGTGCGCATCGACATGGAGGGCTCGGCCTACACGCAGACGACCCTCGATATGTTCAGCCAGCTGTGGCAGACCCACAAGAACGTGGGGGTGGTGATTCAATCGTACCTGTATCGCAGCGAGCCGGACATCCAGATGCTCAACCAGATGCAGGCCCGGGTTCGTCTCTGCAAGGGCGCTTACGCGGAACCGCCAGAAGTGGCCTTCCCCCTGAAAGCCGACACCGACGCGAACTACCGAAAGCTGGCCGAGCGACTTCTCAGCCAGGGGAGCTATCCGGGCATCGCGACACACGACGAGAACATGATCGAGCACGTCAAGCGCTATGCCAGAGAGAACGGCATCGGCAGCGACCGCTTCGAGTTCCAGATGCTCTACGGCATCCGACGGCAGAAGCAGGAGCAGCTCATCAGCGAGGGCTACAACCTGCGGGTGTACGTGCCTTTCGGCAGGCAGTGGTACCCCTATTTCATGCGCCGTCTGGCGGAGCGGCCGGCGAACCTGATGTTCTTCCTCAACTCGCTCGTCAGGAAGTAGTCGCTCTGCCCGCCGGATGAACGGGCGCGGGGGGGTCTCGCCTTTCCTACGTTCGCGTCAACGCCATGGCACTAGCCGCGGGAGATGCGGAAGCCCACCTTGTTCTCGGTCAGTCGCGGATGGAAGTCGACCCGCACGATGCTCGCGTAGGGGCAGGTGATCTGGTCCGGCTGCTTACCATCGCTGCTGCGTCCGGGGTCGGGCGCCACGCGAAACGAGAGGCAGGTGTCGGCCACCAGCTGGATGGTCTCCACGTGGTGGCGGCTGCCGTCACGAAGGTGGAACTCGACGACGGGCGTCTCTGACCCCTTGTCGGCAGAGTACTCGCCGATGAGTCGACTGAAATCACGCTCGAAGAAGTGGCGGTTGAACATGCGACCTCCCAGTGGGCGTCTGCTTCCCCTGAGCGCGCCACCTGTCCTGCCGAGTGCGTCAGCCGGAAAGGTACGAGGCAACCCACAGAGAAACGAAGGGATATGTCGCGCGCCCTGAAACGAGACGCTGACCAGCACTTCGCGCAAGCCATGGCCTGGGAGGCGAAAGACAACTTCGCCGAAGCCGTTCGGGCCTACCAGGCCACGCTCAAGGCCGAGCCGCGACACATCCGAGCCTGCCTTCACCTGGGCTTTCTGTATGCCTTCGTCGGAGAGCTCGACCTCTGCGTCGGCGAGCTTCGAACCGCGTGGGATCTGCAGCACGACATCGCATCGCTGCTGAACCGAGAAGGCGAGCATCGCGCATTCTACCAGAAGAAGGTGACCGCCACACTCGAGGCCCTGCGCCGTCCCGCCTCGACCAGCGGCGACAATGCCTACGCCAACTATCGAGTGGGGCTGGCCTGCCGCTACCTGGGCCGTCTCGAGCAGGCCCTTGACGCCCTTCGCGACGCGATCAAGGCCAACCCGAACCTCAGTGACGCCTACGCCATGTGCGGCCAGATCCTGACAGAGCTCGAGCAGTTCCAGCAGGCCGCACTCATCCTCAAGCAAGGCATCGACGTCAACCCCCAGCACGCGAGCCTGCACGCGCATCTCGCAATCGCCTACGACCGCCAGAACATGGGTGCCCTCGCCGTGCAATCGATGGAGAAGGCCATCAGCCTCGAGGAGACGACGCCGCAGTACCATCTCTGGCTCGGACGCATCCTTGCCCGTCAGGACAAGCACAAGCAAGCCATCGGAAAGTATCAGCGGTCTCTCGACCTCGACCGAACCGACCCTGACGTGCACTTCGCCCTGGCAGAGGCCTGTCAGGCCGTCTATCGCCCTGACCTCGCCATCCAGATGCTCAGAGAAGCCGTCAACCTGAACCCCTACTTCTCTGAGGCGCACTTCAAGCTGGGCCTGACCTACTTCCAGCTCGGGCAAGCCGACGAAGCCGTGGAGAGCTTCAACGACACCCTCGAGATCAACCCGAAGGACGCCTACGCCCACTACCACCTCGCGGAAGCCCGCGAGCGCCTCGGACAGATCGAGGACGCCCTGAAGAGCTTCGCGCAGGCAGTGAGTCTCAATCCGCTAGACAGCTATGCCCAGTTCAACCTGGGCCGTCTCCTCGACAAGCTCGGCCGCTCCTCGGAAGCCCTGGTGCACATGGAGCGAGCCACGCGGCTCAACCCCAACGACGCCAACCTGAAGCGCGTGGCCACCGAAGTGCGCGACCGAGCAGAGGGACGTGCCCCGCTGCTTGCCACGCCACCTCTTCCGGACGGCAAGACCGTTGACGCCATGGTGGCGGCAGCCGAGAGCGTGGCCGCGGTTCCAGAGGCAGACGTGGCCGAATCGGCCCAGAGCCGCTACACGGTCGCGCGACCGACCGCATATGACGCGTTTGAGTCGCTTGATGGGCCACTCCTGTGGGATGAGCTCGAAGACGAAGACGAGGAAGTGCCTGAAGATTCCGCGGAGCCGGAGCCGGAGCCCGAGCCCGAGCCCGAGCGCGAACCGGAGCCGGAGCCCGAACCGACGCCTCCCCCTCCTCCCGCCTATCAGGTCCCCGTGTTCGCAGAAGACGCACTCTTCCGCGAGCTGGAGCGAAGCGTCTCGAGCTCGGGAGAGAGCCGCGCCGAAGCCAGACTCGGTCCGGCTGCGACCAATCCCTTCGTCACGCAACGCGACGTCAGCGAAGCCGAAGAGACACCGGAGGAGCGGTTGCGCCGCATCCTGCGCGCATCTGAAGGAGAGGACGCCGAGCGCGTTCGCGCCCAGGCGCAGGCCCCT
>RGZZ01000445.1 GCA_010028905.1 Pseudomonadota bacterium
CGCTGCGGAAATGGAGCATCGCCTGACCGGGCCTTGGGATCCGACGCCTGCCGATTACCAGCGGATTCTGCTCGGGCCTTCTGACGCCGCAGGATCAGCGGTGCGGACCGATGGCGGCGCGCTCGACCCGGCGTGCCCGACCGCAGGCTCGGGAGCCTATCCGTTCTTCCTGGCCAGCGCGTTGGACCAGGACGTCTCCGACCTCGGTCCGGTCACCGACTGGCAGGCGGAGTGGAAATGGGACGGCATCCGCTGTCAGGCCATTCATCGCGGCAGGCAGGTCATGCTCTGGTCGCGGGGCGAAGAACTCATCACCCCCGGCTTTCCTGAAATCGCCGACGCCGTGGCCGCGCTGCCCTCGGGCACCGTGCTCGATGGTGAGTTGCTCGCCTGGTCCGAGCCGCAGGGGCCGCTGTTCGGCACAAGAGTGGCGAACAGCCTGCATGCCGCTAGCGCTGGCTCTTGAGGCCGGTGTGTTTGGGAAGACCTCCACCCGAACATACCGGCCCCGCATCTCCCGATGACGATGGTTACGTACGTCGTTTCTTGCGCGTGTAACGAAGATTCAATAAGACTTCCAGTCAGACAGGCTACGCTGTCGCCGTTCACCCCCAAGTGTGCGCACCCGCATCAGGCAAAGGGAGAAGTCTCACTGTGAAGACCCTCGTTCAGATCCAGGCACAAGGCTATCGCGTCGAACGTCGCGTGGCGCTCGAGCGGGGAGGCCCCTACAACAACGAGCGTGCGCTTCCGCTTGCGCTGCCCGCGGAGACCGATGTTCGTCGGTTCCTGCGGAACGAGTCGACGCAGGCCCCCTCAATGGATGCGCTTCGCCAGCTCGACGCGGCACGTCGCAATGGCGAGGTTGTCCTGCTCGAGGAGTCTGATTTCACTTCCCCTCCCTGCGCAACGCGATTCACCGAGACTGCTGTGCAGCGCTTCGGCGGGCCGGGCGGCCATTACCCCTGGTGGGAGCAGAAGCCGACGTTGCTCGATAGCATCTCGCTCACCGATGTGGTGCGTGCCTCGACAGGCATCGAGCGCGCCACATGGGCGATTCGACCGCAGGTCGGTGCCTGGCCGGATCAACCCGAGCTCTACATCTTCGTGCCCGTCTTCGATGGCGATGCGCTCAACACGAGCGATGCGGAGGACGTTCTCTTCACGCCGTTCGGGGAGGTGCCGCAGGGTCGTCGTCCGGACCAGGGGGGCATTCAGGTCGAGGAAGGGTCTGTGCGCATCGGCGGGGTTCGCGTCGACCGCAGAAACGCTCCGTCAGAAGCGCCCCGACGCTGAGCGAGAACACCCTCAGACGGATTGGCTCTCGGCATCGAACCGTTCAGCCCGCCTCTGTCGCTCCTGTGTCCACGGAAATGAAGACGCCGTGGATGCCCTGCATCCACGGCGCCTCTGCGAGAAGTCAGCGACCGATCGAACAGACTGGGTTATGGCTTGTTGAGGTGGTAGTAGTACCCGCCCTCGGGATTGCGGGTCTCCGAGATGACCTGGTGACCTGGGCGGTCGTTGTTCGAGCCGATGAGCACATTGCCGCCGGCTTCAGCCACCAGCTCGGTGTGGCCCTTGGAACCGTTGATCCAGACATCGCCGGGCTGCGCCTGCTCTTTCGACACTCGCGTGTAGCCCTGGTTGAGCAGCGAGCCCTCGAGCTCTTCGACGTTGATGTGGTGGCCATTGAGGCGGCCGGTCGACTCGAGCACCGAGCTCACGAAGTCGGCGCAGTCGTTGGTCTGACCGCCCGCGGCGGTGAAGTTGGGCAGGGCACCCTTGATGTCGATGGAGTTGTGGCCCAGGTACTTGCGCGCGAGGTTGACAGCGTCCTGACCGGTGCCATTGGGGTTCACCGTGCCCTTCACGGGAGGTCCGGTCGGGGAGGGAGGGGTGACGAGCTGTCCGCTGCTGCCTCCGCCGCCCATCGGGGCACCGCCGCCACCCATCGGGGCACCACCGCCGCCCATGGGGGCTCCGCCACCGCCGCCGTCGCCACCGCCACCCGCGGGAGCGGCGCCTTCGGGCATCTGGTTGCCGGCGCCCGCGGCTGCGGGGCCATTGTTCGCGGGTTGCTGCATGCCGGCGAGCTGGTTGTTGACGCCTTCGAGCTGCTTCTGCAGGCCGTCGAGCTCGCCGCTGAGCGCCTTGACCTTCTCTTCGTCGCCGCTCTGCTTCGCCTGCTCGAGCTCCTTCTGCTTGGCCTCGATCTCGGCCTCGAGCTGCTTCTTCTTCTCCTCAAGGGCGGCGCGCTCGGCCTCTTCCTGCTTCTTCTTCTCTTCGGCCTTGCGCTTCTCGTCGGCCTGATCGGCGTCCTTGGTGTTCGCGGCCGCGTCGTTGCCGGTGAGGGCACCGATGTTCACGGGATTCTTTCCGCCCTTGTCGCCGTGGTCGTCTGCGAGGGCCTGGCTGCCGTGGAAATCATCTGCGTGCGCTTTGGCATTCCCATCGGTCTTCGCCGTGGGGGCTGCGGCGGTGTGGGCGGCCGCAGGCGCGGTGTGGACGGCAGCGGTGGCGCGGGGGGCTGCGGGGGTGATGCCGTGTACCGAATGATGCGACATGATGCTCTCTCCTCGTATGCAGTGCTTCGTCGGGGAGGGAGTGGCGGTCGCCAAGGGCCATCCTTGGAGCGTCTGCCTGGTCCCGTCCCGCGCTTCGCCTGAAGCTCTCTCGTGCTCTGATGTTCGCACACGGTTGGCCCCGGAGAAAGTGCGGTTCTGTTAAATTCGTGTTACAGATGTTAACATGATGTTTCCGTGGTCGGGTCGGACCGTAAAAAGACGGCCCTCTTCAAAGCGGGTGAGTCGGGCTCCGGGGAAGGAATGAAAGGCCGCCCGTGTTCAACCAAGCATCTACATCGCTCTGAAAAAGCGCAGGAGAAACCCTATGCACACCGAGGTCGTCCGCGCCGTGCTTGACGAGCACGCCCACCAGCCCGGCGCCATGCTGCCCGTGCTGCATGGCATTCAAGACCGTCTGGGCTATGTCCCCGACGAGGCGGTGCCCCTCGTGGCAAAGCGCTTGAACGTGTCGCGAGCCGAGGTGCACGGGGTCATCACCTTCTACCATCACTTCCGCCGCACCCCTCCGGGTCGTCACGTGGTGCGCCTGTGCCAGGCTGAAGCCTGTCAGGCGGTGGGGTCTGACGCGCTGGCCGAGCACGCGAAGCGGCGCTTGGGGTGCGGGTTCCATGAGACCACCGCCGACGGGGCCATCACCCTCGAGCCCGTGTACTGCCTGGGTCTGTGCGCCAACGGCCCGTCGGCCCTCGTTGATGAGCTGCATCTGCACGCGCACCTCACGCCCGAGCGGTTCGATGCCCTGGTGCACGATCTGTCGTCGGAGGCGCGCGCATGAGCTTGAGAGTCTACGTTCCTCGAGACGCTGCCGCGCTCGCGCTGGGCGCTGACGCCGTGGCCCGCGCGTTTGTTGAGGAAGGGTCCCGGCGCGGTCTCGATGTCGAAATCGTGCGTACCGGCTCGCGCGGCATGCTCTGGCTCGAACCCCTGGTCGAGGTCGACACGCCCCAGGGTCGCGTTGCCTTTGGACCTGTTCAGCACGATGACGTGGCCTCGCTCTATGACGCGGCCCTCTCCGATGGCGCGCACCCCCTGCAACAGGGACTGGTCGACGCGATGCCGTGGATGAAGGCCCAGCAGCGCCTCACCCTGGCGCGGGTGGGGGTCATCGATCCCCTCTCGCTCGATCACTACCTCGCCCATGAGGGCTTCACGGGGCTGCGCAGGGCGCTGAAGATGAGCTCGCCTGACGTCGTCGCCGAGGTCACCGCCTCCGGCCTTCGCGGGCGTGGTGGCGCGGCCTTCCCCACCGGCGTGAAGTGGAAGACCGCTCTCGATACGCCATCTGATGCGAAGCACGTCGTGTGCAATGCCGATGAGGGCGATTCGGGAACGTTCTCCGACCGCATGCTCATGGAGGGCGATCCGTTCGCCCTCATCGAGGGGATGGCCATCACGGGCCTGGCCATCGGGGCCGAGACGGGGTGGATCTACGTCCGCTCCGAGTATCCCCACGCCATTGTCGCCCTCGAGGAGGCGGTGCGCAAGGCCACGGCTGCCGGCTGGCTGGGTGATGATATCGATGGCAGCGGCAAGCGCTTCTTCATTCACGTGCGCAAGGCCGCTGGTTCGTACGTCTGCGGCGAGGAGACGGCCCTGCTCGAGAGCCTCGAGGGCAAGCGGGGCGAGGTGCGCG
>RGZZ01000446.1 GCA_010028905.1 Pseudomonadota bacterium
CTCCGCAGAACCGTGGGCTCGATCTCGTCGAATGCAGCGCGCACCCGTGCGAGATCTCCTGCTGCCGCGCGTACCGCCGACGAAAGGTAGGTGGAGGGGTCTCCCGCTAGCCGTTCCTGCGCCTTCGAGACGACGCGGCCGAGGCCTGGGGCATAGACGTGGCGCACGTTCGGGTCAGGCTTCGGGGAGAGAGGTGAAACCGCCCACGAGATCGGCGATCTGTCGGGCTGCGCTGTCTTCGGCACGCTCTCCGGCCGCGGCGCGTGGATCGGCGGCGTGGCTGTAGTCGCTGCGCTCCATGAACGTGCCCACCTCGCGGGGGAGCAGACGCGGAGGGACCTGCGCGGGTGCCGATGCACGGGGACGCGCCTGGAAGGCCGCCGCGTAGCGAGACAGGTCACCGCTCACGCCGCGGTCGGCGATGAGCTCGCGTGCGCTGGCGCCGTTCGTGCCGGCGCTCGTCGGGGCGATCTTCCAGGCCGCCAGGGCCTTCCAGTCGGCGGCGTCGGCCATCTGGCGCACGGGCGCGTCGGCGGCGAGCAGGCCGCTCAGCTGCGCGTCTGGGTCGGCGTGGCCCTCATCGGTGCTGGCGCTCATTCGCCCCACAGCGCTCCGACTTGTGGGGTAGCGACGCATGGTGACATCGAGGTCGGCGTTCCCCCCGAGGTAGGCATTGAGCTCGCCAACGACGCTGACGAGGCTCGAGGTGCTGCTCGCGGTGGCGGCGACGGGAGGGCCCAGAACGCTCTGGTAGTAGCTGTTCAGCTGGGTCACGCCCGTGATGCGTGGGGCTTCG
This sequence comes from Pseudomonadota bacterium, assembly GCA_010028905.1. Classification (NCBI taxonomy): domain Bacteria; kingdom Pseudomonadati; phylum Pseudomonadota; species Pseudomonadota bacterium. The sequence goes on from RGZZ01000446.1 coordinate 797, forward strand.
ACCTCGAGGACCTCGCCCACGTTCTGTACCTGCTGGGCTGCTCTTGACTGCCAGATGTCGAACATGGCCGCTCCTCAAGCATCATCGTGCGGGGTTCAGGTAGACACCCGATGTGTCGCGGTGACCCGAGCGTGTGCTGAGGGCATGATACCCCGGTCGCGGGCAAAAGTAAATGCGCGCGTCGCGCGGCATCTCAGCCGATGCAGTAGAGGATGGCGAGCATGCCGGCCAGGAGGGCACCGAACCCGAGGGCGTGCACGGTGAGGCGCACGAGGTACCAGCTGAGGTGCAGCCCCTCGCGGATCTGTCGGCGAAGGCCGCAGCGGCTGCGATGCCGGCGGTGCAGCGCGCGCATGCGCATGCGTCGGATGTCGGAGTCGAGAAGCGGTGCGGCTTCGAGGGCGGTCTGTTGCGTTCTCATGGATTCGGCCTCCACGATGGGATCTCTCTCTCGTTGAGAGAGTCGGGTCAGGGGGTCGACCTTCCACGGTGAGTATATCCGGAGAACCTGAAAAATAGTTGAAATCGGTTCAGACGTTTGAAATTCTCCCGGCCCCAGCCGATGATATCAGGGAGATCGGAGGGTCGAGAGAAGGGCCTCGAGGTCGCGGATGCGGCCCTCGGTGAGGCGGGTTGCGGTGCGCAGCCACGCCATGGCGGCCGCGCTGGCGTCTTGCTCGATGGCCGCCTCCGCGGTGGCTGCGGCGTCGCGGTAGAGCGTGAATGTCCGCTGGGCCTTGCGCATCTTCGCGCGGGTGTCTTCGGGAGCGGCCGCGATCACGCGCTCGAACACCGCGCGCAGGCGTGCGTCGACTTCGTTGAAGGCGACCACGGCCTTGGCCCGCACCTCGGCGACGGGCTCGGCCTGCGCGGGAGTGACGCCATGCGGGAGCAGGATGGCCACGGCGCAGGCGAGCAGGGTGATGACGGCGCGTCTCATGGGGTTTCTTCCTCTCCAGCGTCGGAAGGTTTCAATGTCTGGGCCCACACCGATTCGAAGCTGGGGTGGTTGTCTGCGTCGCCTGCGACAGGCGTTCCTGCGGGACCGACCTCATAGAGCCAGGTATCGGCGTAGCCCCAGGAGAACGGGTACCGCCGCTTCCCGCTCAGGCGCAGGCGAGGATGTCGCCACTCCCGCCCCACCGATATCCAGCGCGTTCCATCGGCGAGCACCGAGATGCGGGCCTGAAGCCCCCCCGCGAGATCGTCGTTGAACGTGAACCCGTTGACGTACACGGCCGTGGCGTCGTCGAGGGGGACATCGAGGACGTGCTGGCGCTCGAATCGCACCCGATCGAGGCCCAGCGCCGCGCTGATGCCGCGAGCCACGTCGATGTAGGTGGGGAGCAGGTCGACCCCCACCGCCGCGCACCCGTGGGCAAGCGCGGCCGCGAAGACCATCTTGCCGCGGCCGCAGCCGAGGTCGAAGAGCGTGTCGCTTGCGGTGAGACCCGCCTGCGCGCAGATGTCGAGGGCCACGTCATAGGGGGTCTCGCCGAAGGCGAAGCTCTCGTCGTCGAAGGCGTACAGGCCCGCGGCTCGTCGCTCGCGCCAGATGAACCAGGCGGGAAGACGCAGCAGGTAGGCCAGTGTGAGGCGGGCTTCCACGCGCCACAGGCCGGGCACCCGCGTCGCGGCACGCCACTCGCGAAACGGGGCGAGGAGCAGACCGCCCAGTCCTCCCGTTGGGATGGCGCCTGGGGGCGCATCGTCCGACTCGGGAAGAGGGGCTTCGCCTGTTCGGTCAGACACCGAGGAGGTTCGTCTCCACGCGCAGGCCGTGGGGGGCGCCGCCAAAGACCCCCCCGCGCTCGAGCACGACGGCATCGAGGCCGCGACGAGAAGCGGCCAGGGCGTCGAAGGTGCGGTCGGTGGCGACCACGGCCGGCAGCCCCACCTCCTGTGCCAGGACGGCGAATGCCGAACCCTCGCGCGCCGTGCGCTCGTCGATCTCGAGGAACCGGGCCACGTGAGGGGTGAGATCGCCCAGGGGGCCTGCGCGCAGCCACTCGCGCTGCACGGGTGCAGACAAGCCGTCGTACACCGCGACAGCCCCATCGCTGGCGCTCCATCGCTGCAGTGCCGCGCGGCAGTCGGCGTACACCTGTGGGCGCAGCGTGCCTGCGGCGAACGCCTCGAGCATCAGATGGCCGCAGACCGACACCACGGCGGGTGTGTGCCGGCTCTCCTGCAGCTTGGTTCGAACGGCCGTCACGGCCGCTTCACGCAGGCGCTGCGGGGATGCGTCTGAGGGGAAGTGCACGAAATCGGCGCGGCCGCTGGCGCGCTCTTCATCGGCTTCGGCGCGCAGGGCCGCGATGTCGGCCTCCAGTGCGGCGCTTTCGGCGTGCTCTTCGAAGAACGCAGGCAGCCTCGCCCACAGGTGCTGGAAGACCGCCCCGTCGAGATATCGGTGATCGACGAGGCCCCCGATCAGCTTCACGATGACCAGTCGCGGTGTGCTCATGCGGGCGAGGCTTTCGTGATCTGGCCTCGCCCCCCTGCCGCGGCGGGGGCACGCCGCGCTTCGGCGCCTGCTCCAGGAGCGGCGCGGGGAAGGTCCGCGCGGCGCGTTCGCGAAAGGAACAGGGATGCGTGACGAGCAGGCGAGGCCCAGGCCGGACGAGGCCCCAACCGTTTCGAGGGCGTGGCTGGCGCTGGTTTCGGTTCTCCTGGCGGCCATCGTCGGGCTCTCGGCGGTTCTGGCCATGTCGACCGTCGCTCCGAAGACGCCCGTTCAGCCACCGCCGGGCTCGCGCCCGTCGAACACTGAAGCGACTGACGTCGAGACGGCCGAGCCGGTGGCAGACCTGGCCGCGCCTTCCGACGTTTCGCAGGCGATTCTGACGGCGCAGGTCGCGCCTTCGGCTGCGCCGGCCCCTTCATCGCATCGCCCGGGGCCGTCGGGGGCGGTGTCTCGAGAGACCGCGTCACAGACCCCCGCGCAAGCGACTCCTGAGACGGCGCAGGTGGCTTCCGCCGCGCCCGTGGCGTCCACGCTTCTCGGACCGCCTGACGCGGCTCGCGTGGTGGCCGATGCGGGCAGGGTTCCCCTGGGATGGCAGAGCGGCGCGTCTCGGGCGTGGCGAGTGGACGTGCTTGCCGCAGGCCGCCCCTGGCGCTCGATCACCAGCACGGTCCCTGTGGTCACCGTGGACGCCCCTCCGGGTCCGGTCTACCAGTGGCGGGTCACATCGCTGACGAACGGCGAATCGACGCCCTGGTGCACCTTTCAGACCGCGGAGCCGGCGATCTGCGACGTTCGCGGGCGTGAAGGGGCCCCAGGAAGGGATGGTGGCTCCTTTGGAGAGAGCGGCGGTCCGGGGGAGGGGGGAGGCGATGCGTGGGAGGTCGACGTCTGGGTGGAGCGCCTCGACGGCTGGGTCCGGGTCCGGGTCGAGAGTG
>RGZZ01000447.1 GCA_010028905.1 Pseudomonadota bacterium
TTCACACTCATCGAGCTGATGATTGTCGTTGCCATCATCGGCATCCTGATGGCCGTTCTGCTTCCAAGCATGGCACGCGGGAAGTACCAGGCGCACTGGAGCTCCTGCTCGAGCAACGAGCGAAACCTGGCAGCGGCTCTGGAGAGCTATCGGGTGCAGTCGGGCGGCTACCCCTCGAGCCTATCGCTGCTCACCGCGTCGAATCCCAAGTTCATCAGCCTTCTCCCCAACTGTCCGAGCAACGGCGTGGGCTACAGCAACGGCTACGAGATAGGCGCCTCGAGCGGTTCCTCATCGACCTATGACACGTTCACGATCTCGTGCCAGGGGGCACACTCCCTCGTGCTCGACAGCGTATCCCAGGGGTTCCCGCAATACTCTCCGACAAGGGGCCTCGACCTCTACGGCTCTTCCGGGTCACAAGACCCGGTCACCAGCACGCACCCTGGTCGCGGTGGCAACACTCCGATCTGACCGTCCTCTTGCGGGAGACCTCACGACAAAGAAACCCGGAACGCCCCACAGCCCGTCGGTGTCTGTCTGCTGCTGAGGGTTCTCCCCCGTCGGTCAGAGGCCCCAGCCGCCTCGGGTGATGCTCTTCGCCTGCTTGCCGTCAAACGACCACAGCTCGAGACCGCCCCCCTCGTAGTAGACCGAGTGCAACGCGGCACACATGGCGCCTCGGCCCTCGAGATCGACGACCCCGGCAAAGCGGTAGAACTGGCCCATGTCGTTCGATCCCTGACCGGCGTCGAGGTGCAAGGGTTCGACGTGCAAGGCGCTGGCGCGGCGGAGTCGGTCGACTTTCGCGTGATGCCGGCATCGGCGATGTTGTCGCGCGAGTGCGCGCAGACCAGCCACTCGGGATCACCGTCGCCCAGGAGATCGACCTTCACGCACTGCGTGACCCGCGCCTTCTCGACCTTGATGCCCTTCTGACGCAGCAGCTCGGTGATGGCGCCCACCACCGCGGGGTCGCTGACTGCCTGACCGTGCCGGGGCTGACGCGGGGAACCGCCGCGCACCGCCACGCCCTGCTCCGGCGCGCGTCGCGCCAACGGGGCCACCAGCGAGCCTGACTCATCGGCCTTGATGGGCGAGGCGCTGAGGGGCGCTGCCTCTCCGCTGAGCGTGAACAGTCGCCAGCTCGAAGCCCCCTTGGCTGCTTGCGCGTCGGGACTGGCCGCGCGCCACTTCCCTCCGGCGCACTGGCTGACCACCTCGACGGCGCTGTTGCCTTTGCTCACATTGCCGATGGTGACCGTGGAGGGCGCAGCCTGAACCCGACAGACAGCGCAGAGAACGACAAGAAGGGCGGCCTTGAGAGTTCTTCGCATGCACGCATGTTTCTACGCGCCCCCCCTCTCGCCCCCTCCGGGCCGACACGAGGGCGCGCAGATCGGTAGAGCTCGCCCGGGCAAGGGAAAGGTGTGACCCTCAAAGAATAGCGCTAGGGGGGAAAGCGTGCATGACGCGACTGTACCGACCTCTGGTTCTGATCTGCCTCATCAGCCTCACGGCGGGGGTCATGTACATGATCGCCCGCGTGATTGGCATGGGGCAGCACTTCCAGGTGGTGCAGCTCAACACAATCAACGAGACGAAGCTTCTCACGCTGCTCGATCTGCTGGCCATCAATGCCATCGGATCAGCCATCCTGTTGCAGCAGATGCTCGGCTCCAAGCGACGTCCCGTCCTGAGTGCCCTGGGCATCGCGCTGCTTCTCCTCGTCACCTGGGAGTGCGAGGCGAGGCTCGCTTTCGCGGCGGCCCCGTCGCTGTACGTTCGAGACGTCGACCTGGGCGTCGACTTCTCCCCATGCTATGACCAGACCCATCCCCCCATTGGACGCATCCACATCAACTCCCTCGGCGCCCGCAGCGATGAACCCTCAGGAAATGACGGACGCCGCCCGCTGAAGGTCCTCTGCCTCGGCGACTCGACCCTGTTCGGAGTAGGGCTCGATCAGGCCGATATCTTTTCGAGCGTTCTGCAGGGCGATCTGCAGGCACGTTTTCCCGACCGTCGCGTCGAGGTCATGAACATCGCCCGCCCCGGCAGCTATGCGGCCGTCGGCGTCTGGCTTCTCAAGTACCGCTGGATAGGCTGGAAGCCAGACATCGTCATCGCCGCCTACAACAACGACAGCGGCTCGACCTACTCGGCCCCGCTTGCGCCTCCAACGACCCGGACCGCCTGGCCCTTCCCCTTCCGCAGCCTCGCGCTGTACCGCCTGCTGGGACAGGTCATCGCCCACGAGCAGACGCGCCTGCACCCCCTGCATCTGCATTGTCCCACCCCCACGGTCGACCTGTTCAAGTACAGCCTGCACGAGATGTCGACCCTGGTACAGCCCTGGGGGGGAACCGCGATCTTCATCTCGCTCCCCCATTTCGTGAACGAGCGGGGGCTCTCGTCAGACTTCCGCAAGGCGGCCAGGCAGCAGATGAAGGCCGACAACGGAGTGTTCGCCGATCTCGAGACCGCGATTCCGCAAGAGTCGAGCTACTACCTCAACGTGATGAACGACCCAGTGCACCTGAGCGCTAGAGGCAACCTCACCCTCGAGCGCGCGCTGCTTCCCACAGTCGCCTCCCTGGTGCGATGACCCCCTGCGATTCGCGGGCCGCCTCGGTCGTCGTTCAGCCGAGACCTTCAGACGAGGGTGAGGCCGCTCGCACTGTGGTTGCGGCATCTGCACCCGGTCGCGGCTGCACGGGTCCGAACCGCTCGGGCACGATGGGCGTGATGCGCGCATAGAACTCGGCAAGCCGCCGAAAGTCGGCGTCGATGTCGCCAGACGGTTGAATCGGAGGGCCAAAGCCGGCTTCTCTGCGCTTGCCATCGAGATACGCCGGGATGATGGGGACCCCCGCAAGATTGGCGATGTGCCAGAACCCGGTCTTCCACCCCTCAGTTCGCTTGCGCGTTCCCTCGGGGGCGATGGCCAGCACCAGTCGCTCGCGCGCGTTGAACAGCTCAACCGCCTGGGCCACCGCGTTGTGTCGCCGTGAGCGATCGACGGGAATCCCTCCCATGGCCCGCATCAGCCGTCCAAAGGGAGGCCTGAACATGCTCTCCTTGGCCATCCACTCGAGAGGCAGGTCATAGAGCGCCAGGGCCGACATGAGCATGGGGAAATCGAACCACGACGTGTGGGGTGCGCCGATCATGACGTAGCGGGGCAGATCGGCGGGAGGGGCCAGGAAGTACCACCCCACGCCCTTGAGGAACATCTTGGTGGTGCCGCGTCGGACGGTGTTGAACAGTTGGCTCATCTCGGGCAGGTTCGCGATTGCAAGGCCCATCTCTTGCTCGACGCAGCCCCCCGATGCGCGCCCCCGTCAGCACCGCTCACCGACGCGCGAGGCACAGACCACTCCACCCCGCCGTCAATAGTCGTACACGTGCTCGACCGCGCGCGGGAACGCGCGAAGCAGGTCGCTGAGCCGGTCGACCGGGACGGCAACGGCAAAGCGCTGCTGCGGGGGTTCGGTCAAGATGGGCTGAGTCAGCACCAGGGGAAGCCCAGCCACCTCCGCGCGCTCAGACGAGGGGAGCAGCAGGCTCACGAGAATCGCCCCACGGTTTCCCGCGATCTCGACAAAGCGAGCCCCCTGAGAGGCCAACTGCCGCGCAGGCGCGATGAACGCGGTGTACCGTGGCAGCAGCAGCAGGACCTTCCCGTCCGGCAATGCCTCGACGCGCTCGACGCCCGGCGGCAGCGGCCCGTCTGGCAAGCCCTCGACCACCACCGCGGTGACCGAAGACTCGACCCCGTACATCGCAGTCGATGCCTTGTTCATGGCATACCCGTAGAGCGCCTTGGTCATCAGCACCGTGCTCAGCCAGTACTTGCGCTCGAGGCAGCGAACCGGGTTGGCTCCGATGAGCGGGGTCGTCGTCCACAGGGTCTTCAGCTCGGCCAGGAAGTCGAATCGAAACCAGGGCCCCACGTTCAGGAAGTCGACATAGCGACGCGTCGAATCGGCCCAGAAGCGGTCTTCGGCCGTGCGCGATCCGACCGCGGCCGTGAGCGCGCCGAACGTGTTCTCCCAGAGCCCCTCGGCGCCATACTCCACCGTGGTGCTCACGCCGATGACCGCCACCATCACGAGATAGTCGACGTTGGTGGGATATCGGCCCCGCGTGATGTCGACCACCGACTTCGCTCCCTGCCAGAACTGCACGATG
>RGZZ01000448.1 GCA_010028905.1 Pseudomonadota bacterium
TCAGCCGAGGGGCGCGATCTCAGCGGCCAGGGCCTTGATGGCCTCGACCACATCTCTTGCCCGCTCCCCCTCCGGCGTCTCGAGACGATTGAGCAGATACGAAAACGCGCACGCGGGCACGCCCCCTCCCCCGATCTCCACCCGATTCACGCTGACACCGACACGCGGACCATCGGTCGGCACGAGATCGTCGAGCGGTGCGACCGCGATCTGCGCGACGAACCGGCGCAGACGCGCATCGTCGATGGAGCCTTGCGCCTCGACGTCGCCTCCTGCCGCCGCGGGGCGACGGTTCGTCACCCGCACCCAGGCGCCACCCGCTTCGATCGCGCTCACCTCAACGGTGAGCGCGTACTGGAACCGGGGCGAGACCGGACCGCTCGACTCGTTGAGCGTCACGCGAAGCGGGGCAGACGCGAACGGCGCAGGAGCGCTCATGGCAGCGGGGCCTTCGCGCCGCAGTGAACGCAGAACCGCGCGTCGGTCGGAAGCTTCCCGCCGCAGGCCGAACAGGCCCGCGATGCTGGCGCGGCATGCCCGCACGTCGGGCAGAACCGCGCGCCCTGGGGCAGCCCTGCACCACACCCCGCACAGGGAGCGATCGCGCTCGACGGCGCGGCCGAAGCGGGCATCCACGCCGACGGCCTGGGGGTTCTCGGCGCCCCCTGCGGACCGAACGAAAGAGGCGAGGCCGGCGTGGAGACCGCAACCGACGACGCACGCGCGGCGCTCCCCTTTGCACTCACCTGCGGCCGAGCCGCCGAAGTCGACAGGCCCCCTTCCCAGCCTTCCTTGCGCACCAGCATCGCGTGCAACTCCGGCTCAGAGCGCTCGAGAACCGCGCGAGGGATGTAGCAGTATCCCTTGTCGCCCCAGTCGGTGCCCCAGGAGTTCTTCACGATGTAGTAGTTCCCGATGTACCCCACGACGAGCATGGCATGGTAGCCGTGGTCTCCGCTGGGACGCTCGGCCGCGCTGAACACCCCATCCGGGCCGAGCTCCGCGAACGCGGGCCCCGTGCTCATCGACAGGTGGACCGGGCAGCCGCTCGTGAGCACCTTGCGGAGATCGTCGAGGTGGATGGGCTGCACCGCAGCCTCGAGACGGTACTGCGCGGCGTCGCTGGCCATCTCGTCATCGGCGGCGTGGGGCTTGTGGCTGTCGTCGGGCCAGAGATCGTGGTGACAGGTGCCGTTCTCCACGAGCACGAGGCCAGGACGAGGCCCCGTGATGGTGCCATCGCCCCCCTTGTAGGCGTAGCGATGGCCCTTGTAGTCTCCCTGCATCTGCTGGAACTGCATCATGGTGTAGCTGGTCGACAGCCTCTCGGACGTGCGCCCCTGCATGTTGCGCACCATCTCGAGCCCGTGGGTCCACGCAAAGGCGCTGCACCGCATGGTCTGCCCCTGGTCGCCCACCGGCGAGCAGTAGGTGCGCAGGTCGACCGTGTCCGCGGGAGAGACCGCGGCCAGCGTGGGGGGAAGGGGCTGCGGCGCCCCATCCGGCCCCTCGATGCGCGGCCCGGTCAGCCGCAGCGCGCTGAGGTCGAGGTCAGGGAAGCGCTGCTGCAGCAGCGCGAGCGCGGCACTGGTGACAAACCCCGTGGCCAGCACCTCGCTCCCTCGGGAGAGGAAATCGATGGTGGCCGAGACCCCCGGCACGATGAGATCGGCGATGGCCAGGTGCTCGTCGTTCTGGTCCCAGAGAGAGTACCCGTTGGCCATCCAGCGGTCGAGCGCCTTGAGGCCGAAGGTGGCCAGATGACCGAAGATGCCCTGGGCGCTCTCGTGATAGTCGTCGACCGACCACGCTCCCGTGTCGGCCTCGAAGTGATGCGAAGAGGCAGACGGGAAGAGATCGAGCGCGCCGAGGACACCCGCCGCCACCTGCGTCAGGTCGACACCGAAGTCGGCTTCGCCCGTGGCCTCTCCTTCATCGAGGGAAGCCTCGTCGCCATCGTCGGAGAGGTCGTCGCTCGCCTCGTCGCCGTCGAAACCTTCTTCGCCCTCATCGAGGGCCTCATCGTCGTCGCGTTCGTCCGCCATGCCGATTCATTCTGGACGACGCCCAGGGCTCCTAGGCCGGGTCACCCGCAATGCGAACGCTGTCGATGGAAACCCCGTCATAGTTGACACTCGAGTCAGACGTGAGCTCGAAGCGCAGGCGAATCTTCTGCCCCTCGTAGCTCTTGAGGTCGAGACCGTGCTCGGCCCAGTCGTGGGTGCCCGTCATGGTCTCGAGGGTATCCCAGGTCTTGCCGTCCCGGCTCACCTGCACCCGCCCGTTGTCGAAGCCAGGCTCGGTCTGCACGCGCGCGCTGAAGGTGAGACGAGGGTTGCGCAGCCCCGCGAGATCGATGGGCGTCGAGACGATGGAGCCCTTGGCGTTCTGCGGGTAGATGCCGCCCGGCGAATCCTGGTAGACAAAGCCGTGCCCTTCCTCGCGCGCACGCCCCCATCCGCCGGCGGCGCGCCACTTGCCGCTGTCGGTCTCGAAGTCGTCGGCAAACGCCACCACCGCGGGGAGGGAGGTTCCCGACGCCGTGGCCGTGCCTGTCGCATTACCCATGTTGTCGATGGCCCGCAGCGCGAAGTAGTAGGTCTTCGCCTGCGGATCCGGAGAGATCTGCACGCGGATGCGCTCCGCCGTGCCCGCGTCGCCTGGCGCGGGCAGGTTCTTCACGGGAGTGGCCGCGTTCCACGACGCCTGGTCGGTGATGGGCTGCGACGCGTACCGCACCTGGTAGCTTGCGGCCTTCCCAGTCGCACCGTCATCTCCGGTCGCGGTGAAGCCCAGCGTGAGAGACGTGGCCGCGAAATCGACCACCGCAAGGTCGGTGATGTCAGCCGGTGCCACGCTGTCGTCTTCGAGAGCATTGGCCGCGTTGACACGCCCACCGGTGAGGACCTTGCCCTCGAGCTCGTCTTCCTTCACAACCGAGTTGAGGAGGCGGGCCTTGAGCTGATCATTGGTGAGGTTGGGGAACTGCGAGAGCACGAGACCCGCGACGCCGGTCACGTGCGGCGTGGCCATCGAAGTTCCGCTGAGCGACTGATAGGTACCCCCCGGCTTCGCCGAGTAGATGTCGACCCCTGGCGCGGCGAGATCGACCGAGGTGGCGCCGTAGTTCGAGAAATCAGCGAGATTGCCGTTGCGGTCGATGGCGGCAACGCTCACCACGTTGTCAAGATCGAAGCCACCGGGGTACGACGGCGAGACGTCGGAGTCGGCGCTGTTGTTGCCGGCGGCGCAGATGTGGAGCGCAGGCGACGCCTTGAACGCATCGTAGAGGGCCTGGCTGAAGCCACCCCCGCCCCATGAGTTCGATGTGACGCGCGCGCCGATGGCGGTGGCGTAGAGCACGGCGTCGATGGCGTCGGCGTAGCTGCCGCTGCCATTGGCGTCGAGGAACTTCGCTGACGCGATGGTGGCGTTCCAGTTGACCCCTACGATGCCGTTGCCATTGTTGCCCACGGCGCCGATGGTGCCGGCGCAGTGGGTGCCGTGATCGTTGTCGTCCATCGGGTCGCCGGTCTTGGCGTTGAGGTTGGCACCGTGCACGTCGTCAACGACGCCATTGCCATCGTTGTCGACACCGTCACCCGCGATCTCGTTCGGATTGGTCCAGACGTTCGCGGCAAGATCTGGATGGGTGTAGTCGAGGCCGGTGTCGATGACGCAGATGAGCGGCCCCTGACCGTTCGGCGAACCCGTGGTCGTGGCCCACGCAGGCACGGCGCCCACGTCGACCCCCGCGGTGCCGCCGTTCTGGCCATCGTTGCGAATGCCCCACAGACGCGGGTCGAGGTCGTTTGGGGTGCCTTCGCTGACCTTCTTCTCGAGCGAGGCCACCATCGACGCATCGGCCGAGGTCTTGGGATCATCGACGTGAATCTTGTAGTTCGGCTCGACGTAAGAAACACCAGGACGCGTGCTGAGCTGCTTGATGCCCTCCTCCACCGTCATTCCCAGGGGGAGCTTGAACTGGTAGAGCTCGCCGCCGAACGCCTTCTGCATCTGCGGCGGGATGACGAAGTGGCGCAGCGTCTGCAGGCCCAGGTCGCCAGTGAGGCGCTTCACGTCGGTGAAGCTGGCGGCGCGGTCGAACTTCACGAGCACCTGACCCGGCAGAAAATCCGGCTTGCCCGGCGCGGCCTTGTCGGCGGCCTGGGCGCTCGTCGC
>RGZZ01000449.1 GCA_010028905.1 Pseudomonadota bacterium
CCCCCCCCGCGGGCTCTCTGTTCGGCAGCAGGCCTGCCCGCATTCCCACGGTGGAGCGCCCATGCACGAACGGCACCTGTTGACCCTGAGAGACCTGGGCCGAAGCGAGATCGAACAGCTTCTCGACGCCTCGCCGATGCCAGACGCCCGACTGGCGCGCCCCCCCGCGACACGCGTGGCCCTGGCCCTGTTCGACGGCCACGGGCCCACGCGTCTCGTCTTCGAGCAGGCCTGCGCGCGCCTCGGCGTCGCCTGCGTCACCCTCGCCGTGACCCCTTCCGCGTCCGGCGCATCGGTGGCCGCCCAGGCAAGCGCACTGGGCGCCCACGCGCTCGTGGTGCGGCACGGCCTGGCTGGCGCCCCGTGGGGCGCGGCGCGCCGCTTCGACGGCTGCGTGATCAATGCCGGCGACGGTCCAAACGAGGAGCCGCTTCGCGGTCTCGCCGAGCTTCACGCGCTGCGAAGGCATCTCCCGCGCCTGAGCGGCGCGCGCGTCAGCATCGTTGGAGGCATCGATCATCACCCCACGGGTCGCTCGGTGATGTGGGGGTTGCGCAGCCTCGGCGCGCGCGTCACGGTTGTCGCCCCACCGACCCTGGCGAGCGACCGCCTCGTCGAAGCCGACATCCGCGTCACGCACAGACTCGATGACGCCGTGCGCGAGAGCGATGCCCTCTATGTTCTGCCCCTGCCCCCGCAGGGCGAGGAGAGGAACCTGTTCCCCTCTGTTGCCGAATACGCCCATCTCTTCAGCGTGACCCCAGCGCGCCTCATCCAGGCGGGGGTCACGCTGCCCGTGCTCCATCCCGGCCCGATGGGAAGAGAGGCCACCAGCGGCGCAGGCTGCGTCATCGACGCCGGCCCCCGCCTGCGCGCCGACATCGACATCACCGCCGCCACGCTGGCGAGCCTCCTCGCGAGACACCCCGATGCGCTGGCTGCTTGAGGGAGGGCGCGTTCTCGACCCCGCGAGCGCGATCGACGAGGTGGCCGACGTCCTCATCGAGAACGGCCAGATCGCCGCCGTACGGCCTGGCCTCGAGGTGAGCGACATTCCCCGCGTCGACGCGCGGGGTCGCGTGGTGTGCCCCGGATTCGTCGACATGCACGTCCACCTGCGCGAGCCCGGGAGAAGTGACAAGGAGACCGTCGACACCGGCGTGCGCGCGGCCGTGCGAGGAGGCTTCGTTGCGGTGGGCGCCATGCCCAACACGCAGCCGCCCATGGACACGCCCGAGATGGTCGAGAGCCTGGCCCGACGAGGACGATTGCTCGGTCTGGCCCACGTGCTCCCCATTCCCTGCATCACGCGCGGCATGCGCGGCGAGCGACTCGCCGAGCTCGGCCTTCTGGCCGCGGCCGGCGCCGTGGGATTCTCCGACGACGGCAGGTGCGTCATGAACGCGCAGGTGATGCGACGCGCCCTCGAATACGCGCGCATGCTCGATCGCCCCGTGATCGGCCACGAGGAAGACGAGCACCTCTCGAATGGCGGTGCGGTTCACGAAGGCGCCCACAGCGCGCGCCTCGGCCTCCCCGCCATGGCCGCCGCCGCCGAGGAGGTCATCGTGGCGCGCGACGTGATCCTGGCCGAAGCCACGGGAGGCTGGCTGCACGTGGCCCATGTGTCGACCGCGCGCAGCGTGGCCATCATCCGAGACGCCAAGGCCCGTGGCGTTCGCGTCACCGCGGAGGTGACGCCGCACCACCTGCTGCTCGACGATGGCGAGCTTGGCGCGTACGATGCGTCGATGAAGATGAATCCCCCCCTGCGAGAGGCGCGCGACCGCGCCGCCCTCGTCGAGGCCCTGGCCGATGGCACCATCGACTGCATCGCCACCGATCACGCGCCGCACACCACCGCCGAGAAAGACGTGGAGATGGGCTGTGCCGCCTTCGGCGTGATCGGCCTCGAGACCGCCGTTCCTGTTCTCCTCGACCGCCTGGTTCGCACTGGCCACATCTCGCTGACGCGCTTCGTCGACGCCTGCAGCACCCGTCCGGCGGAGATCCTCCGCTACGAGGGCGGCCGCATCGCGCCTGGACGACCCGCATCGCTCACCGTGCTCGACCTGGAGAAGGTCGAGCACATCGCGGCCGAGGCGTTCGAGAGCAAGGCGAGGAACTGTCCGTTCGTCGGATGGACGGTGCAAGGACTCCCGATGATGACCATCGTCGATGGTCGCATCGTGATGCGCGACCGAACCGTCATCGACGCCACTGAATCACATCGACAGCAAAGCCCCTGAGAGGATGACCCCTGAAATGGTGATGGAAGCAAACACGCTGCTCACGCCCGGTGAGCGGCTCATCGTGGCCCTCGACGTCTCAGACGCTGCCCGCGCCCTTCGTCTCGCCGAGACCCTGACCCCCGTCGTCTCGCGCTTCAAGGTCGGTCTGCAGCTCTACAGCGCGGCGGGCATGGGCATCGTCGAGGCGCTGCACGATCTCGGCGCCTCGGTCTTCCTCGATCTGAAGATGCACGACATCCCAAACACGGTCTCGTCTGCCCTCGAGGTCTGCGTGCAGCCCGGCGTGATGCTCGTCGACGTGCACGCCACAGGAGGGCGGCGCATGCTCGAGGCCGCTGCGCTGAGCGTCGAGAAGGCGGCCACGCGTCTCGGCGTTCCACGACCGAAGGTGCTGGGCGTGACCCTCCTCACCCACCTGCACGTCTCCGACCTGCTCGAGGTCGGCTTCTCTGATTCAGTGAGAGACGCTCGCAGCCCGGCGCCGGCGAGCGACGTGGTGAGCGCGCACGTTTGCCGCCTGGCGCGCCTCTGCCAGGAAGCCGGGCTCGACGGCGTGGTCGCCTCTCCCCAGGAGCTGCGCGCCATACGCGAGGAGGTTGGGCCATCGTTCCTCGTGGTGACGCCCGGGATCCGCCCGTCCGGCGCGGTGCTCAACGATCAGGTGCGCGTGGCCACACCCACCCGCGCCATTCGTGGTGGGGCCTCGTACATCGTGGTGGGGCGTCCCATCACCGAAGCCGACGATCCGCTCGAGGCCGCACAGCGTGTGGTGCGCGAGATGGAAGACGCGATGCTGATCGCATGAAGATCGACGCCGAGACCCTCCTGCAACGCTTCCGAGACTGCCGCGCCCTGCTCGACGGCCACTTCCTCCTCAGCTCCGGCCTCCACTCGCCTCAGTACTTCCAGTGCGCGCTCCTGTTCGACGACCCCCGCTTCGGCCGCACGCTCGGAGAAGCCCTCGCGCAGTCCGTTCGTGAGGCGGGCTGCGGTGACGTGTCTCGCATCGTCGGCCCCGCCCTGGGAGGCGTCATCGCGGCCTACGAGCTTGCCGCGGCACTGGGCGCGCGCAACGCCTTCGCCGAGCGCGGTGCCGATGGCCGCATGACGTTGCGACGCGGCTTCGAGGTGACCCAGGGCGAGCGCGTCATCGTCTGTGAGGACGTGGTCACCACCGGTGGCTCCGCCGACGAGGTGGTGAAGATGCTGCGCGCCCTCGGCGCGAATCCCGTGGCCGTGGCCTGCGTGGTCGATCGCAGCAGCGGCGAGACCCGCCTCGACGTACCGCTCACCTCCCTGGTGAGAGCCCAGGTCCAGACCTTCGATCCGGCGGCCTGCCCCTTGTGCGCTGAAGGATCGAACGCCGTGAAGCCCGGCAGCCGCCCAACGCCATGATCACGTGCCTCGAGGCCAGGGCGGTTCGCCAGGACAACGTGCTCCTCATCGGACCCTACCCCGATGGAGAGCCGCTCGAAGCACACGACACGCCAGGGCGGCTCGACCGACGCTTCAAGCACTGCAACATCGCGCTGGTCATCGCGCAGCCCGGCACACGCACCCCCTACGCCCAGATCATGCGCCTGCTGCACGCCAGCGGCGTGCCCTGCTCGCTGGTGCTGCACGGTGTTCCGGATGTTCCGGGCGGTGCGTCGCTCGCCGCCTTCTTCCCGCTGGAAGACCCGACCCCGTGCTGGCGCTGCCTCGAGCTGCGGTGGCTCGGATGGGCGCCAGACACGGACCGCGCGCTGTCGTGGCTCGAATCCTTGCAGCACCCAGACATCTGCCCCCCGGCGCGGCGCGACGCATCGCCGGAGGAGACCCTCGTGCTGCTGTCGTGGACCGCGATGGACATGCTGGGAGCAGATCCGGGCCTCGCCCGCCTCGTGCTCGATGACGGCTCGTTCACCGAGCATCACTT
>RGZZ01000450.1 GCA_010028905.1 Pseudomonadota bacterium
TCTATACCTGTAGCCGGCGTCCAGGGTGGCGCATCTCGGGCCTCGAGGCGCGCCTGGTGTGAGCGCGCCGGGCTCTCTCTATACCTGTAGCCGGCGTCCAGGGTGGCGCCTCTCGGGCCTGGTGTGAGCGCACCGGGTCGCCCGGCGACGCATCGTCGCCTCCGTTTCCCCCCAAAGGGAAGGGACGTTCGCTTGCTCCGCGAATCCTGACTGACCCCATCAAAGAAAGGTCACGTCCACTCATGAACCGCCGCCGCTTCGCCATCGTCACGTGCGCCCTCACCCTTGCCGCAGCCCTGTCGCTGCTGCTGCCGGGACGAGCCTGGGCCCAGTCGACGCCCGAGCAGACCGTGAACGCGTTCTATCGCGACTACATGACCGCCGTCGAGCGCTCACCGCGCAACTGGGTCGAGACGCTGGTGAACGGGCAGAAGGCCAACCTCGACGCGCACCTGGCCGCCGGGCTGCTCGAGATGGCGGGCAACACGCCGGAGAGCGGCAAGCCCTGGCTCGATTTCGACCCGTTCGGCAACTCACAGATGGGCACGAAGAGCTTCACGGTGCGTAGCGCGGTGAACAAGAACGGCCAGATACTGGTGCCCGTGGCGATTCTGCTCAACCGCGATCAGGGCCCCGCGAAGGTGCGCGTCACCGCGGTGGTCAAGCAGTGGGAGCCAGGCGGCAAGTACATCATCACGAATTTCCTCTACCCGGCCGAGTACGGTGCTCCTGGCTGGGACCTTCAGGGCTTCCTGAAGAAGACGCTCAAGCACTGAGGCGGGCTGCCCGCCCCCCTCTCGCCGACGCGTCGCCCCCTATCCCTGCGGCCTGAACACCCCGTCCTCGACGCGCACCACCGGCACGTCTGGCGCCAGGCTCTGTAGCAGCGCGACCGTGCTGGGATGACAGGTGAACAGCAGCACCTGCGTTTCCTGCGCGAGCTCGATGATGGCGCGGGCGGCGCTCTTGGCGCGGGTGGGGTCGAAGTTGACCAGGATGTCGTCGATCACGAGGGGCATGGTGACGCCTTCGCGCTGCTGGTGGCGGATGAAGCCGAAGCGCAGGGCGAGGTAGAACTGCTCTTGGGTGCCGCTGCTCAGCGCATCGACCGACTTGCGACCCCCATGGCTGTCGAGGATGTCGAAGTCTTTTGAGTCGTTTGTGAGCCTCGCGCGAACCTCGCGGTACGCCCCCTGGGTGAAGGTCGACAGGTACCCGCCCGCGTCTTGCACCACCCGCGGCTGGGCGTCGCGCTCGAAGCGCTTCCAGGCCTCGTCGAGCAGGTGCTTCGCGATCACGAGGCGGCTCCACTCGGTGGCCAGCTCGCTTAGCTCGGCGCGCAGCGACGCTTCTCTGGCGCGCAGGTGGCTCAGGGTGTCGGCGTCGCTCAGCGCGTCGAGCTGCACATCGAGCTTCGTCTTCCGGTTGTGCAGCCCGATTGCCGCGTCGTCATCGCCTTCGCCGTGGAGAGCGATCTGCAGGTGTTTCACCGCGTTGCTCAGCTGCGCCTCGTCGGCCGCAAGCCCTTCGAGGTTGACCTCGCCCACCTGTGCCGCCCATGCTTCGGGGTCGGATGCATCGCTCAGCACCCGCAGCGTCTGCTCGACCTCGCGCAGCGACTCGCGCAGGCTGTCGCGACGGTCGACCGCTTCGGCCAGGGCGCGAAGGTCGTCGTCGGTGGCGCAGCCGGCCGCGGCGAGCAGCGCGGCGTGATGTTCGTTCACCGTTTTGCGCTGCGCTTTGCGCTGCGCGAGCTGCGCGTGAAGTCGATGCAGCTGTCGCGACCGCTGCGCCAGCACCTCGAGGCGGCTGACCAGGGCAAGGGCATCGCCAGGCGAGAGGTCTGACGGCAGCCCCGCGCGCGACAGCACGTCAACGAGGTCGTCGCTCAGGCGCGCGCGCTCTCTCTTGCGCGCGTCGAGGCGCTGCTCGAGGTCGACGGTCGCCGCGCGCGCTTCGTTGAGTGTCTTCTCGTGCTGGCGAAGCGCCTCGGTCTTCTCGCGCAGCGCCCCGGCCTCGCCCAGATCGTGGGTGGCGTCGCGTCGCGCGATGCTGATGCTCTCGAGGGTGAGCGCGCCGCGCAGGGCGAGGGCGGCGGCGTCGTTGGCCGCGGCGTCTCGGGCCGTGCGCTCGCGCTGCTGCGCTTGACTGGCCTTGCTCGACGCCTCGTTCAGCTCGAGTTCGAGACGCGCCTCGATCTCGCGCGCGGCAGCAGCCTCGGCACGCTTCTGCCAGAGCTGCACGGCCACCAGCGCAATTCCCACCAGCATGAGCACGCCGCCCACGGCCAGCACGCCGCCCGATGCGTGGGTTGTGGCCTGCACCCCCAGCGCGACCGCGCCGCTCAAAGAGAGAGCCGCGCCGAGCACCAGCATGGCCGTGGCCGCCTTCACCTGCGGTCGATCGCGATGGTCGCGCAGCGCCCGCTGTTTCTCTGCGGCGAGGGTGGCGAGCTGCTCAGCCGTTGTCTGCAGACCCGTGATGGCGTGCACCTGCTGCTCGAGCTGGGCCAGGCGCTCGATGCGCGTCTCGATGTCGATGACGCTCTGCCCGCCTGCCGCGGTGGCCCTGGCGTGCTGCTGCCGGGCCGTATCGAGTCGGGTCTCGGCGTCGACGAGCGCGCGCTCGGCCGACGAGAGATCAGCGCGCGCCTGTGTCAGCAGCCCGTCTTTCTCGGCCAGGGGCGTCTCGAGCGCTTTGATGTCGGCCCGTGCCTCATCGGCCGCGAAGGCCTCGAGGCGCTCGAGGCTCCAGCCGGGGCGACAGGCGGCAAGCGCCACCTCGATGGGATCACCGCCATCGTGCGCGCGCGCGTGCGCAGCACCGGTCTGGGGCCGCTGCGCTCTCTCGATCTCGTTCTGCGTCTCGGTGATCAGTCCGTCGAGGCTGCTGGCCTGTTCGGTGAATCGCGTCAGCTCTTGTAAGGCGTTCTCTGGGACGCGATCGAGCTCGGCGGGCAGCGCGGCGATCTGATGGATGATCTGCTCGCGGCGTTCCCACGGATCGATCATCCTGCGGGTCTGGTCGATGGCGTGCAGCCGCTTCTCTGCCTGCTCGAGGTCGGCCTGCGCCTGCGAGATCTGATTGATGAGCGCGCTGCGCTGCTCGAAGAACGCGTCGTACTGCGCCAAGCTCTCAACGGCAGCCTCGATCTCGACGTGCAGCTGCTGCAGCTGCTCGGCCTTCACCACCAGGGGCTTGGGATTTGTCGTGAGCAGCGCCTTGGCGTTCTTGGTGAGCTGCTTCTGCACCTGGGGAAGGGCGGCGATGCCCACCCCCATCGAGGCGCCGTAGATGACGCCGCGCAGCTCATCGCCGTGCAGGGCCTTCATGTTCTGCAGATCAGACAGGCTGAAGGCGAACACGGTGCGCAGGCTCTCTCGGGTGACGCCCTTCAGCAAGGCGTCGAGGGAGGCTTCGGGCGCCCCGTCGAGGGGCGTGACCTCGGCTTCGCCCGCCACCTTCTTGTCGCGGTAGCGCGCAATGAGGTAGCGGTGACCCGCCGCGGTGCTCACCTTGATGCTGCCCCCATCGCGCCCCCCACGCAGCGCAGGATAGGAGTTTTCCTTCTCGGTTCCCGTCGGATAGCCGAACAGCACCCCGCGGATGAATCCGAGCAGGGTCGACTTCCCCGCCTCGTTGTCGCCCACGAAGACGACGAGGCCCGGGGAAAGGTCGCGGAGATGCTGATCACGGTAGATGCCGAAGCCGCTCAGGTGGATGTCTGTGTAGCGCATTCAGGCCTCGTTCGCGGGGGTAGTGAGGGTGCGTGTGAGCGAGTTGGGGATGGATTAGGGCTCGAGATGACGAGTTCCTGTGTGTTGGGGGGGCAGGCAACAGTGCTCTGTCAGTGCGTCGTTGCACCTGATGGCAGCGTGAGGGGTGCTGGGGCATCAGATTCTCCTCTGCGCGAGATGGCCGCAGGCTTTACTGCCGAGCGCTGTGAAGCGTCTCCCCCTGGGCCTTCGGGTGGGGTGCGCGGTGTCCCCCACGGCCTCGTGGTTGACCTCGGCTTGTCCCCCTCGGCCTCGTGATGGACTGAGGCTTGTCCCCCACGGCCTCGTGGTGGACTGAGGCTTGTCCCCCACGGCCTCGTGGTGGACCTCCTCGTGTCCCCCACGGCCTCGTGGTGGACTGAGGCTTGTCCCCCACGGCCTCGTGGTGGAC
>RGZZ01000451.1 GCA_010028905.1 Pseudomonadota bacterium
CTCGCAGCGGCTCTTTTGCTTTACAGGGGTCTGGCTCGACGCCCGCTCATGCAGGTGCGCAGTAAACGCTGCCGCGGTGACACCCAGGGCTCTTCTACACGCTCACCCCGGGCAGCGGCAGGGTGCGATACCAGTCGACCGTGGCCCGCAGGCCGTCCTCGAGCGAGGTGGCGCACGAGAAGCCGAAGGCGCGCAGGCGCGAGATGTCGGCGGTGGAATGGGCGATGTCGCCCGCGCGCGAGGGGGCGTGCACGATTCGCGAGCGGCTGTCGACCAGAGCCAGCACGACGCGCGCGAGATCGACCACCGACGTCGCTCGCCCGTGCCCGACGTTGCACGGCCCGACCAGGTCCGGCGTCTCCGCCGCGAGCACGTTGGCGGCCACCGCGTCGCCCACATAGACGAAATCGCGGGTCTGCGAGCCATCGCCGTGAACGATGAGGTCATCGCCCCGCAGCGCGCGCTCGATGAAGGTGGGGATCACCGCCGAGTAGGGGGAGCGCGTGTCCTGGCGGGGGCCGAACACGTTGAAATACCGCAGGCTGACGGTCTGCAGGCCGTGCTCGCGCCGATACATCTCGAGATACAGCTCGCCGTCGAGCTTCGTGATGCCGTAGGGGCTGATGGGGCGCACCGGCATGCCCTCGCCGCAGAGGCCCCCCTCTTCGTTTCCATACACCGCGGCCGTCGACGACAGCACGACCTTGCGCGCCCCCGCCCGTCGGGCGGCCTCGAGCACGTTCAGGGTGCCGTGCACGTTCACGTCGACGCACCGCGCGGGATCTTGCATCGATTCGACCACGCTCACCATGGCCGCCAGGTGGAACACGTAGTCGACCCCTTCGGCGGCGCGCGTGACGAGGGCGCGATCGAGAATGGAGCCCTCGAACACCTCGATGCCCTCACCCTCGACATTGGCCCGATGGCCCGTGCGGAAGTCATCGAGGACGGCCACCTGGGCCCCTCGCTCCTTCCAGTGGCGCGCGATGTGGCTGCCGATGAAGCCCGCGCCTCCGGTCACCAGGACGCGCGTCATGAGAGGCTCATGCGCCCACGATGATCGGCAGGGCGCAACCGTACGGTGTTCACGGCGGAGTGTTGGCCGACACGACCTGGCCTTCCTGCGACGACATTTTCAGAAGTCTTCGAGACGCTGTGGCTACCCTCCGTCACGGCCCCACGCGCCGGTGCCCCCGCATCACGCGCGAAGGCCGCATCGATAGAACTGCCCCCAAAAGAAGGAGCGCTCCCGTGAACGCCATCCTCCCCGCCTCGGCACGCATCGCCCAGATCGCTCATGACGGATTGAAGCGCCAAGGCGGCCAGACCTTCGAGAATGCCCGAACCGTGGGCGACCAGGCGCTCGCAGCCATCGTGAGCGAAGCCGGCGCCACCCCCGAAGCCGTCTACGCGGCCGCCGCCCGCGCCGCCTCGACACAGCGCCTCTATCACCAGAGCGCGTATGCCACCCAGAACATCGCCCTGACCACCCTGGCCAGCGGCATCAACGGCCCTCTCGGCCCCGCGCTGGCCTCTCTTGGAAGCCAGGCCATCCACAAGACGGTCTGGCACGAGTCGAGCCTGGCCTACGCCGACGGCCGCCACATCGGCGCACGACTTCTCGACGCCATCCGCGACAACGGGGTCTCCGGTGCCGAGACCGCCCTGGCCAGCGCGGCCCGCGATGCCATCGCGCCCTATCTGTACAACCAATCAGCCTTTCAGGTCGAGGCCGAGGCCTTCGCGCGGCTCTCATCGAATGTGCAGGGCGCCGATGTGGTGACGACCCTGGCTGAGTTCGGACGGGCAGCGCGCATGAAATGCGTCGACAATGAGAATGCCCGGACCGTGGCGACGCCCATTCTCGCGGCCATCGAGAAGACGAGTGACACCCGCGCCGTGGCCATCGCCGAGGTGGCCCGTCGCGCCGCCGCAGTGAAGCTGCGCCCCAAAACCGCCTCGCTGGCGCAAGACGCGGGCTTTGCAAGAATCCTCACCCCCCGGGGCGCCACGCTCGAGAGCGACCTCGCCGCCCTGGGGACCGCCGCGCTCAACGGCTGCGAGGATGCCGAAGAGCAGCGCGGCCTGGGGCACGAAGTGCTGCGTGGCATCGCGCAACACGCGACCTCTTACACTGCCCGCCAGGTGGCGCGGGTGGCCAACGAAGCCACCAGCCAGTACCTGTACAACCGAAGCGCGGCAGCCGTGCACCTCGACGCGTTTCGCCTCATCGCCGGTGCCAGCGCCACAAGCGAGCCGCTGCACCTGCTGGCCGAACTGGGGAAAAGCGCCATTGCCCGCACGGAGTCGCCAGAGGACGGCCGGCGCATGGCCCAGAGCGTTCTCGGCGCCATCGCGATCCGAGAGACCGACCCCGTTCGAGCGGCGGTGGCACAGGCCGCGCAGGCCCAGACGAAAGGCGCTTCTCGAGACGAGCTGGCGACCGGTGTGCAGCGCTTCGCCCTCGACTGGCTGCGACAGAGCGCGGTGACCGGCGCCTCCGTGCAGCCCGCCGACCCGGCGCAGACCGATCCGTACGCACCTCTCGCATGAGATCGGCCTGCGCATCGGAGAGGCCACCGCAAAGCAGGCAGAGATGTCGACGCTTGCCAGTCAGTTCAATCCCCTGGTCGATGCAGATCAGCGACTGCTCAAGCACGCTTCCCTTACGCGAAAGGTGCTCTACGCTGGACTCGCAACGGCTGGCGCAGGATCACTGCTCGCCGCCGCACTCCCCGCGGGGGTCGGCTCCGCCCTCGTCGTCGGCGGCATTGTCGCCACGATGGGGTGCATTCTGAGCGGCAGGTCCATCGAGCGCCGCCACCAGGACGTCATTCATCAGTACTGGCCCCTGCGCAACCGCCATGACCAGCTCGAAGCCGAGCGACACGTGATCGACGCGGCCGTGTCGGCGGCGCGCGCGGTGCAGGCACAGGCTGAAGAGGCGGTGAAGGCCGACGGCGGCTCCCTCGAGGTGCTGAAGATGTCGGAGGCCCTGGCCGAGAAGCCCATCACCCCTCCCCCCGTTGTGACAGTGACCGACGAAGCGGTGACCATCGGCGGCGTTCGCGTGAGGCGATCGCACACACGGCCCGAGCAGGGACCTTCTCCCAGCGGTTCGTAACTCTCAAGAATCGCATTGAGAACCCTGGAGACACAGCCCCTTGCCCCCTGAAACCGCACCCGAGACCCCATCGCTCTGGGAGCGCTGGAAGATCATCGCGGCCCGCGCCGCCACCTTTCAGGCGCGCGTGCTGCTGACCGTGTTCTACTACACGGTGGTGCCGCTCTTCGCCCTCGCCGTTCGCGCCCTGAGCGACCCTCTGGGGCTGTCGCCCGACAAGGGCGGTCGCTGGACACCCATCGGCAAGGTCGACCCATGGTCGCAGCACTGAGGTGAACGTTCTCGGCATCTCGTGCTTCTACCACGACGCCGCCGCCGCGCTCATCGTCGACGGCGCCCTGGTGGCCGCCTCCGAAGAGGAGCGCTTCTCCCGGGTCAAGCACGACTACGAGTTTCCCCAGCGCGCCATCGACTTCTGCCTGCGCACCGCCGGCCTCTCGGCCGCCGATCTCGACCTCGTGGTGTTCTACGAGAAGCCGTTCTGGAAGCTCGACCGCATCCTCATGTCGGCGCTGCAGACCTTCCCCCGCTCGATGGCCGCCTTTCGCGAAGGCATGCTGGTGTGGCTGCTCGACAAGCTCTGGGTGCGCGACGTCATCGCCGAGCGCCTCGGCATCTCGCGCAAGAAGGTGGCGTTCTCGGCCCACCACCTCTCGCACGCGTCGAGCGCGTACCACTGCTCGGGGTTCGACAAGGCCGCCGTGCTCACCGTCGACGGCGTGGGCGAGTGGGCCAGCGGCACCCGCGGCGTGGCTTTCGACACCACGATAGAGCTGCAGGAGAAGATGTCGTACCCGCACTCGGTGGGGCTTCTCTACAGCGCGTTCACCGCATTTCTCGGCTTTCAGGTGAACGAGGGCGAGTACAAGGTCATGGGCATGGCGCCCTACGGCAACCCGCGCTTCGTCGATCTCATCTTCGACAAGCTGGTGAAGCTGCGCGACGACGGCTCGTTCTGGCTCGACATGCAGTACTTCGCCTACCACTACTCGGCCTACCACTCGTTCAACGCGCGCTT
>RGZZ01000452.1 GCA_010028905.1 Pseudomonadota bacterium
TCCCCCGCGACCGCCCGCGCCACCAGGCTCGCCGTTCTCCCCCGCTCGCCCCTGCGTGACGTACCAGCTCACGATTCGGCCTGCACCGTCGTAGCAGGGCTGCACCGTTCCCGCCACGCCATCAGCACCTGTGCGACCGGGCCCACCTGCGCCACCGCGCGCGTCGATGACGAGGGGGTCTGACAGGCGAGAGAGGTACACGGCCTGATGGCGGTTCGCCTGCACCGCCACAACCAGCAGATCGAGCCCTGCGAGGCCTTCCGCGGGCTGCAGCATCACATCGACGTCTTGCCCTGGGGTGCCAGACTCGCCCAGACCGCCATCGGTGCCGCGAAACGGCATCGTGAGGTCTTGCGAAATCTGGAAGGTGCGCAGCGCCACCAGCTCACGCACCCCCTGCGACCCCATCACGCGCACCGTCCACCGGTACACGGGACCCGGCGCGATGCGCAGCTGCACCCGCGCGGTCGCCAGGGTGAGGTTCTGCGCCACCTCGTTGCCTGCATACAGCGTGAACAGATATCGCCCTCCCGCGCTCGGCCAGCGAAAGGTGACCACGGGATTGCTCGCGACGATGACGGCTGCGTCGGGTGGCGAGGCCGAGCGCTCATCGGCTGACGCGCAGCGGGCGGTGAGCAGCAGGGCCAGCAACAGGGCCGGCAGCACAACCAGGGGGTTCCTCGAGAGTTGCATGGTGCTTCCTTCCTGTGTAGACACGAACGTGTTCCTGTGACGGGGGTCAGCCTCGAGCTCTTCGCGCCTCGCTGCCTGCGAGGCCGACTTTGTTCACCCTTGAGAGGGGCCGGCCCTTTGTCGTCTCTGGAGTCCAGGCAGCGAGGCTGTTGACTGGGTGCTCATTCTGAGCAACGCCTCCACTATTCATGGGCAAGCCACAGGGGTTCATTTGATTCCGTCCCGTATCGTGGAAGGCCGGCAGATCGGACAGGACCCTGACCTCACCACGCGAGGGAGGTGAAGCCAGCATCGTGACATGACTTCACCAGACGGCTCACGCATCCCGCTGCGCCATCGCGGCCCTGGCGACCGTCCCGCCCGGTCGGGCTCGTCTGCACCGCTCACGCCCGAGGATGGTTCGCTTCGCCATTTGCTGCTCTGCTGCGCCCGCACGAAGCTCACCGCGACAATCACCGCCCGTTGCTGCGCTTGCAGCAACGGGTAAGAGGGGATTCGGCACAGAGGAGCCAACAACGGTACCCATGGGTCAAGAGATCTGCGTTCGTCCCCCTGCCAACCTCACTGCCGCGGGCAGTCGCACGCGCGCCACCATCGGAGGCGTGGGCATTGCCGTGGCCTTCGCGCTGGCGGTCTTCCTGAAGGTGAGCCCCGTCGGGCATCTGTGGCGGCTCGCTGTCGGGGTTCCGCTCTTCTTCGGCGTCATCGGGCTGCTGCAAGCACGAGAGAAGACCTGAGTCGCCCTCGCCTTGCGCGGTTCGCGCGAGAAAGAGAGCGGTGGTTTCGAGTCGATCACCGAGGCAGATATCGCCGCGGCGCTGCGCGCGAAAGCGAATCGCATGCAGGCACTGGCCATCGGATTCACCGCTCTGGTGACTGTCGCCTTTACCTTTTTGTAGCGCCTCTCGCGTTGAGAGGCGCAGCCCTCAAGCACGCAGACCAGACGGAGAACGCGCATGCCGTACGGCGCCATCTTTGACATGGACGGGGTTCTGGTCGACTCGGGCGACGCCCATCGCGCCTCGTGGATGCAACTGGGTGAGGAGATCGGTGTGGCCTTCACTCCCGAGTTCTTCGTGCAGACCTTCGGCATGCACAACAACCAGATCATCCCGCTGTGGCTGGGCGCGGTGACGGCCGACAAGGTCGAGCGGCTGGCCCTTCGCAAGGAAGTTCTGTACCGTGCCGCGGCACCGGATGTCGTGCGCCCTCTGCCGGGCGCGGTCTCGCTCGTGCGGGCGCTGCGTGCCGCCGGATGGCGCCTTGCGGTGGCATCGAGTGGACCGCGGGCAAACGTGGCGCTCATCGTTCGCCTGCTTGCTCTTGAAGATGCGTTCGACGCGCTCATCACAGGCGATGACGTTCGCGAGGGAAAACCCCACCCCGAAGTGTTCGAGAAGGCCATCTGCGCGGTGGACTTGCCCGCTTCGTCGTGTGTCGTCATCGAAGATGCTCCGCAGGGGGTGAGCGCAGGTCTTGCGGCGGGTGCCGCGGTACTCGCGGTGACCAGCTCCCGTCCTTCGTCGGAGCTCGCAGGGGCGCATCGCGTGGTGGCTTCGCTCGAGGGTGTCACCCCTGATACGCTGCACGCTCTCATCGCTGCACGGGCGGGGTGACCCAGCGGTCTCGCTCCCCGCGCTCTCCGCGCCCCATTACCGCGCGCGGCACGCTACATCTCTTCGTCGGCCGTCGGCGAACCTTGTCCCCCCGGACGGTTCTGCACCAGCCACATCGCCATCACGGCGAGCCCCGCAAGCATCACCAATGTGGCGATGACGCGCGTGTTGTCGCCGATGCGCACGCTCTCGTGCAGCAGCCCCATGCGTCCGAACAAAAAGTTCCAGTCGTGTCCTTCGCCGTCTTCTCCTCCGCCGAGCAGGGGAAGCAACATGACCTTGGCGTCGCGCATGTACACGCTCACGTTCACGAGGTTCTGCCCGAGCCAGAAGAAGGTGAATCCTGCTGCGAAGATCTCGCGACGCAGGGCGAAGTACACCGTGAACGCAGCGGGGACGAACAGCTGGCCGAGGGTTCCGCCGAGGGAGACGATGAACGGGCTTGGCACGAAGGGCATCAAGATGTAGTGGCCGGCTTCGTGAAAGGCAAGGTTTGCGTAGTCGAGCAGCGTCCACGGCTGGGCGTGGGTCAGGTAGGGCCAGGCCAGCAGGCATGCACCCATGAAGGCGGCCGCACGCACGCCCCAGCGCATGGTGGGCGAGACCAGCGGGTCGTCGTGCATGCGTCGCTTCGGGGAGATCGCTGCGGGCTCAGCCCTGAAGCGCGGCCTTCTCGGCCCGACCGCCCGCGTGCAGGAACAGGCCAGCCAGGGCAAGGGTTCCGCCGACGCCGGCGAGCATGCCGCCGACGCCGCCCACAAGCCCCCCGCGACGGTGGCGATATGGGCACCTGCCGTGGCCGGCGTGAGGCTGCGGTTCTTGTTCTGGCGCTCGAGGAAGGCGGGCGATGACGTGCCCTGCGACAAAGCCTGGCCCGCGGCGTGGGCGTCGGCGGCTTCGAAGCCGATGAGGGCGCCGCCCAGAAGCGGGAGGGCCATACCCACCGTGCCGAGGGCGAGTCCCGCGCCCAGGCCGATGCCGGCGCCGATGGCGAGGCCACCGAACAGGCCAACACGGGCGAGACCGTTGCCGAGGGCCTGCACGCCCTTCGCGATACCCGAGAGGCGAACGGGCGCGGTCGTGGGACCCGAGGAGAGCGTCACTGTGTCGGCCGAAGCGCGGGGCTTGGGCGGAGCGGCGGCCGGCGCAGACGTGGCGCGGGTGGCGAGGGTTGCCAGGGCGGCGGCGTTCATCGGGCGGTCGACGGCGGTGAGCATGGTGTGAGTCCCCTTCTCCTCTGACCAGGGCGAGAGCATCCATGGTCGCTGATGACAGTGTATCTCAGGCGGACGGGATGAGTTGTTGCCGCGATGTTAGCGTCACGTCCGCGCCGCCCTGCCTCTGTTATCGGCGGCGTCACGTCCGCGCGGCTGACCCCCTCGGAGGGCCTTCGGCCCGTTCAGCCGCGCTCCCGCGCCGCCCTGCCTCTGTTATCGGCGGCCGCGCTCCCGCGCCGCCGCCTCACCGGCGATGAAGCCGGTGGTCCACGCGTTCTGGAAGTTGAAGCCGCCCGTGAGGGCGTCGACGTCGATGAGCTCGCCCACGCAGAAGAGCCCTGGCGCGCGGCGGCTCTGCATGGTCTGCAGGTCGAGCTCCGACAGCGCCACGCCGCCGGCGGTGACGAACTCTTCTTTGAAGACCCCCTTGCCGCTGATCTCGAGCTCGCCGTTCTTCACCATCTCGGCCAGGCGGTTGAGCCCCTTGCCAGGCACCTCGCACCAGGCCCGATCGGGGGCGATGTCGCAGGCCTCGAGCAGTCGTTCCCAGAGCCGCCGGGGCAGGGGAAGGGGCACGTCGTTGCCGGCGTGCTTGCGGTCGCCCCGCGCCTTGC
>RGZZ01000453.1 GCA_010028905.1 Pseudomonadota bacterium
TGGGCGGCGGCTTCGCGGGCGCCGGAAGTCAGGGGCGAGGTGGTGCGGGCGCGTTCGGCGGTCCCATGGGGGCGTCGAAGGGTGCGGGCCAGCCTCGCGGCGCGGGCGAGCTCGGCGCGCGCAGAAATCCCCTCGGCCATGGCGCGAGCAAGACGTCAGCCGGGCTCGCGCGGCTCATGTCCCCAGGAGGGGAGGGCGGTGCGGGAGGTGGCGCGGGGGCGAGCGGCAGCGGCAATCAGGCGGCCGCCACGCAGGAAGGGCGCAAGGTGCACCTCAAGCTCAACGCGCTCTGACGCGTGCGACGCAGCGAGCCTTACGGCGCTCCGCCGTTCACGCTCTCACGCCATCGTACGCGTGCGATGCGATGACCGCGATGAACATGTCGGCCAGGGTGCGCGTCTTGGTGTCGCCCACCCCCTTCACGGCGCGGAACGCCGTGGGGGTGAGGGGGCGCGCGCGGGCCAGATCGCGCAGGGTGGCGTCGGAGAAGATGACGTAGGGCGGCACCCCGCGCTGGGCCGCGAGATCGCGTCGCAGCGCGCGCAGCGACTGGAACAGTGACTCGCTCGGCGTGTCGTCGACCGCGGGCTGCGCCGGGCGGGTCTTCACCGCGCGCGACAAGGCCACGGTGCCCTCGCCGCGCATGAGCGCCGTGCCGCTCGCGGTGAGGCCGAGGGTTCGCCACTCGCCCAGGCGCATGAGGTGACCCGTGCCCACGAGCTGATCGATCCAGTCGGCGATGTCGTCGACGGCGTACTCGGCCAGCAGGCCGAAGGTGGAGAGGCGGTCGTGGCCCATCTGGGCCACGCGTCCGGCCTTGCTGCCCTTGAGCACCTCGGCCACGTGCCGCGCGCCGTAGCCGCACCCCTCCGGGGCGCCACCACGGGCACCGCTGCGCTGCTGCTGGATGCGCGCCACGCACGCCAGGATCTTTCGCGCCACGGTGACCGCGTCGCCCAGCACCTCGTTCTCGCCCAGGCAGACGTCGCAGGCATTGCAGCCATCGTGGGGGTACGCATCGCCGAAGTAGGTGACGAAGTAGCGGTGGCGACACGTGAGCGAGCGGCACACGTCGTACATCTCGGCCAGCTTGCGGTGGGCCATGCGCTCGGCGTCGCTCTGTGGCTCGCCGAGAATGGTGCGCCACACCATGGGGTCTTGTCCGCTGTAGAGCAGCACGCACTCGGCCGGCTCGCCATCGCGGCCGGCTCGCCCCGCCTCT
This sequence comes from Pseudomonadota bacterium, assembly GCA_010028905.1. Classification (NCBI taxonomy): domain Bacteria; kingdom Pseudomonadati; phylum Pseudomonadota; species Pseudomonadota bacterium. The sequence goes on from RGZZ01000453.1 coordinate 1,223, forward strand.
TGCAGGTAGTGCTCCACCGACTTGGGCATGCCGGCGTGCAGCACGTAGCGCACGTTCGATCGATCGATGCCCATGCCGAAGGCCACGGTGGCCACCACCACATCGGCGGTCTCGTTGCTGAAGGCCTGCTGGCTCTTGCGCCGTTCGTCGGCGGTCATGCCCGCGTGGTAGGGCACCGCCTTGTGACCCAGGCTCACGAGCTTCGCGCACAGCTCGTCGACCTCGGCCTTGCGGATGCAGTAGATGATGCCGCCCTCGCCCGTGTGACGCGCGAGCACCTCACCGATCTGGTCAATGAGGCGGGTGCGCCGCCGCACGCGATAGGTGAGGTTGGGGCGGTCGAATCCGCCCACGAGAATCGCCGGATCGTGCAGCCCCAGCGTCTGCACGATGTCGGCGCGCACGGCCTCGGTGGCGGTGGCGGTGCAGGCGTGTATGGGAATCTCCGGGAACCGTGCCCGCAGGCCGGCGAGGGCGCGATAGCCGGGGCGGAAGTCGTGCCCCCAGTGGCTGATGCAGTGCGCCTCGTCGATGGCGAAGAACGACACGCGGGCCTCGCGCAGCAGCTCGACCATGTCGTCGGCCATGAGCCGCTCGGGCGACAGGTACAGCAGGTCGAGCTTCCCCTCGCGCAGATCGCGGCGGGTGTCGACGTACTCGGCAAGCTCGCTGGCACTGTTCATGGTGGCGGCTGCAATGCCGTTGGCGCGCAGGCCCTCGACCTGATCGATCATGAGCGCGATGAGGGGCGACACCACCACCGCCACGCCGGGCCTGCACACGCCGGGAAGCTGGTAGGTGAGCGACTTCCCGCCGCCCGTGGGGAAGATGACGAGGCTGTCGCGACCGCGCATGACGGTCTCGACAGCCTCGCGCTGGCCGGGCAGGAAGTCGTCGTAGCCCCAGTGGCGCTTCAGGACATCGTACATCTTGACCTTCATTCAAGAACGGGGTGGGGCGTCCTGCCGCGGCTGCGCCACGCCTGCGCGGCGCAGCCGGCGGGGTGTCATGCGGGAGCGAGAAGACCGTCTACGCGAAGAGCGGATTGTCGTAGGGGAAGTCGGGGACCGCGCTCTGCGGGGGGAGTGCGTTGAGCCCCGCACGCTCGATCTGCTGCTGCTCGCGCCGTGCCCGTTCGAGCCGCTGCGCCGCGTAGGTGTTTCCGTTCTCGGCGAGCTTCTGGGTGGCCTGGTCGTACCACTTCTTGTCACCGTGGCTGGGAAGCTGCTTGAAGAAGTCGAGGTACGCCTTGCGGTCGCGTTCGAGTCGCTGCGGCTCGGGTCGCACCGTGCTGGGGGCTGCGCCGGAAGTGCGGGGGGTCGCGCCTTCCGCGGGCGTGGTGGAGCAGGGAGGCGCCTCGTCGGGCAGTCCGGACGGCGCGCTCGAGCCCTGGCGCGCATCGTTCCCCTGCATCTCGACCGGCTTTCCGCTCGGGTCGAGGTGCGTGAGCGACCGCTTGCCGTTGCTGTCTTCCTTGAGCACGTTGCGACTGCCGTCAGACAGGGTCTCGATGCAGACCCGCGTGCGCTTGTTGCCGTTGGTGTAGATGCTCTCTTTCATCGTGCCCTTGGGCCCGACCTCGAGCCGAGACTCCTCGCGCAGGCCGTTCGGATAGGCCTTCACGTAGGTCTTTGAGAGCGTGCCATCGGCATTCTTCTTGTACGTCTCGACGGTGTGGCTCTTGCCCGCGCCCTGCCAGGTATCGACGCGCTGGCCCTGCACATCTTCCTCGCGACGGACGGTCGCCGACGTCGGGGCGGCTTTGCCGATCTGATCGATCTCCTTCCCGATGCGCTCGAAGGTGTGCTGCGGCATCACGGCCGTGGTGTGTGTGTCGGTGCTGCCCATGGGTTGCTGACCTCCCTCGATGTTCGAGGCGCTCGCGGCGCCCTTGACTGCATCGTAGGGCAGGTCGGTGAACGTCTCTCGCGTTCTGCGTTGCAGGGTCGTGAACGATGTGTGAACGTTCTTGAGATGGTTGTTACGAGATTGCGCGTCGATGTTTCCGTGGGGGCACGTCACGCGCAGATCGCGTGCTCGGTCACGGCAGGCGAACTGGTCGACGGGTCAGGGGGGCGGGCGCAGACGTTCGAAGGCCAGGGGCATGGCGCGCATCTCCTCGATGGCGGCTCGCAGATGGTCGAGGGCGTCTTGCAGCGTGTCGGCGTCGCCGCTCTGGCAGGTACCCTCGAACCGTGCCACGGCATCGAGCACGAGGGAGAGCCCGTGCTCCATGATGCGCGCGGCGTCTGCGCACGCCTCTCGTTCTAGAGCTGGAGCGTCGTCGGGCGCCTGGGGCAGCTGATGGAGCGTGGCGAGGCCGTGCTCTGCCCGGAGGCGAAGCGCGCTCGCCTCTCGTCGCAGCTCGTCAAGGCACTGCTCGCCGGCCATCAGACGGTCTGCGATGGCGAGCAGCGACCACGCGTAGTCGGGCAGCTCTTGCGGTGGCGCGGGGGCGTGGTCGATGGATCCGCGCGTGGCCTGGGCGTGGTCGAAGAGAGCCTGGGCGGTGGCGCGCACACGGCTCGCGGCGTCGTCGAAGCCGTCGAGGGACTCGCTGTCGGCGCAGCCGAGCAGCGCCTCGACAGCCTGGTGATGCGCGCTGATGAGGGCGCTCGCCTCTTCCCCGCTCCCCTCGGCGGCTGCGCTCTCAAGCGCCGGCAGCAGCGCGCGCAGACGTGCGGCGAGGACATCGAAGGACAGGCGCTCCTCGCGCACGGCTCGGGCAACGCGCAGAACCCCATTGACCGCGGGGATGGGACTTTCGATGGGTCGCGTCAGCTCGGCCTCGCGCAGGCGCTCGAACAGGGTTGAGAGCGTTCGGAGATGGGCGATGAGGGGCGGCCCCTCGAGCGCCATGGCGTCGAGATCGTGGCGGTGGGCGGCTTCGATGAGCGGAGAGAGGCATTCGGCTACG
>RGZZ01000454.1 GCA_010028905.1 Pseudomonadota bacterium
GTCCGCTTCGCCCGCGTAACTTCCGCTGGATCGTCGAAGGCAAGATGGCAGGCTGCGGCCTTCCCGACAGCCCCAACCACATCGCCTGGGCCGCCGAGTCAGGGCTGCGCGCCATCGTGTCGGCCACACCCATGGCGGCCTCGGCCGAGCGCACCGCGCGTGAGCTGGGGTTCGACCTGCTGTCGCTGCCCATCGAAGATTTTGGTATTCCCAGCCGGGAGCAGATCGAGGCGTTCCTGGCGTGGGCAGACGGCAAGCAGGCGGCCAACGAACCCATCCTCGTGCACTGCTACGCCGGTATCGGCCGCACAGGGACCCTGTGCGCCCTCTGGCTCGTGCACAACGGCGCGACGGCCGACGAGGCGCTGCACCGTGTCGGTGTCGAGTCGGAGGCGCAGCGCAGGCTGCTGCGCACCTACGAGCGCCGCGAGTAACCTGCGTCTGCCCGCGAGACGCCTGACCAGCAGGTCGCGCAGACGAGGGCCGTCCGCAGGGAGAGGGGGCGCGGGCCGTCCGGAGGGAGAGGTAGTTCAGGCCGTCCGCAGGGAGAGGGGGTGCGTCAGTCCTCAGGGAGAGGGAGCGCGTCCGTCCGTAGAGAGAGGTAGTTCAGGCCGTCCGCAGGGAGAGGGAGCGCGTCCGCCCGCAGGGAGAGGGGGCGCGTCAGTCCTCAGGGAGATGAGGCGCAAGCCGTCCGCAGGGAGAGGGGGCAAAACCTCCGCGATGAGACCGTGAGCGTCTCACACCATCTCGAAGTCTTCTTCGATAGGGAAGGGATGCGGGGGCTGCTTCTCGTTTCCCAACCGCTCCATGATGACCACCTGCAGCCCCGCTGCCTTTGCCGCCAGTGCCTCGGCCACGATATCGGTGGCGAAGAGGATGTCTGAGGGCGTGAGCTCCATCTCGTCGGCGATGGTCTCGTAGCTCTTGCGCTCGCGCTTGGGACCGGTCGTGGTGTCGAACCAGTGGCTCACGAACGGGCGCAGGTCACCCTCGTTCGAGTGCCCGATGAGCAGCTGCTGGGCCTCAACGCTGCCCGAAGAGTAGATGCCGATCTTGACCCCGTTGGCGTCCCAGCGCGCCAGGGCACGAATGGCGTCGTCGTAGAGCTCGCCCACGATCTGGCCGCGCTCGTAGCCCTCGCGCCAGATCTTTCCCTGCAGCGACTTGAGCGCCGTGGCCTTGCTGTCACGGGCCATGAGTGCGTGCACGCACTCGCGCACTGCCTTCTGCACGCCACCGCGGGTGACGGGGGGAACGAGCTCGGGGATCTCGGGAACATCGGTGTGCCCAGCGGCGCGCTCGTCGTAGGCGAGGTGGCGCAGGTCCTCGATGTCCTTCTGCACGTCGACGTCGTCGAAGTGCTCAGCCACGTATCGCGCCACGTGCTCGTGGGCGAACGGGAAGAGCGTGTCGTAGACGAAGGCCACCGGTGCGATGGTACCCTCGATGTCGAGCAATACGGCCTGGTACTGGTACTCTGTCTCTGCTGTCATGGCGGCGCGTATGTTCGGCGCCCGTGGGTGCGGCCCTGCCTCGACGATCTCGTTGGTGCGACGGCAGCGCTCTGTCGCCACCGCGGCAGTGTGGCGAGATGAGCTGGGGCTGTGCTCATCTGTGGTGAGATGAGCTGGGGCTGTGCTCATCTGTGGTGAGATGAGCTGGGGTTGTGCTCAACTGTGGCGAGATGAGCTGGGGTTGTGCTCAACTGTGGCGAGATGAGCTGATTTGTGCTCAACTGTGGTGAGATGAGCTGGGATTGTGCTCATCTGTGGTGAGATGAGCTGGGGTTCTGCTCAACTGTGGTGAGATGAGCTGATTTGTGCTCAACTTCGGCGGGTTGAGCTGATATGTGCTCAACTGTGGTGAGATGAGCTGATATGTGCTCAACTTCGGCGGGTTGAGCTGATATGTTCTCAACTGTGGTGAGATGAACTGGGGTTCTGCTCATCTGTGGTGAGATGAGCTGGGGTTCTGCTCATCTGTGGTGAGATGAGCTGATATGTGCTCAACTTCGGCGGGTTGAGCTGATTTGTGCTCAACTGTGGTGAGATGAGCTGATATGTGCTCAACTGTGGTGAGATGAGCTGATATGTGCTCATCTGTGGTGAGATGAGCACCATTGAGCTCAACCCCACCAACGTGAGCACCATTGAGCTCAACCCTCACCGACGTGAGCGCACCCCCCGCAGCGACGCCCCGCCCTCAGCGCGCCGGACGAGGCGCCGGGTACACATTCCCCTGATCCCACAGGCGCACCTCACGCTGCATGAGGTCGGCGTAGCCGGGGCCGTGCACCTGCAGGTCGCCGAAGTTCCCGTCGGCCAGCGACGATCGATGCGCGCTGTCGGGCCGACCAGCGGTGAAGTACGATTCGAACACCTCGGCATAGTGCTCGGCCATGTTGGTCGTGCCGTACTCGGTGATGAATGCCCGATCGTCGCCCTTCTCGTACCGCGCAAGCGAAACATCGCGCTGCACCTTCATCTGCTCGAAGTGCGCGTGTCCCAGCGCGGGGTCGTCGGAGATGAGCGATTCAGCCACGTGACCGAACTCGTGCACGATGGCGCGCTCGCCCTGCTCGAACTTCGTGGCCGGATCGGGGAGCACTGTCGACCGCACCACCAGCAGGCGCGTGCCGTGCTGGTAGAAGCCGCCCACCGTGGGGCTCGACAGGCTCTCGTTGTTCGTCTTGAGGGCGCCCAGGTGCCACGCGCGGATGGGCTGACCCTGATACCAGCCGAGGTCGGGCAGCTCGATGAGCTGCCCCTGCTCGAGCGGCTTGGCGGCATCGAGCTTCTTCCCGAGTACCGTCTGGTTCATCTTCACCGCAAGATCGACGAACTGCTTCACCTGCTCGGGGGTCTGCGCGCCCCTTCGACGGGCCACATCCGCGAGGGTGTCGCCCACGTGCGGTCCAAAGGCGTCAGACGCGCGGATGGCGTCGAGATCACGAGCGCCCGGCAACGGCTTCGCGTCGGTGTACGGCGGGCCGACCACAGCGGGCTCATTCTTGGCGATGCCTCTCGCCGGCTCCGGCGCGTCGGCGGCGAAGAGCCGCGCCGGGACTTCCTTCACCCCGTCGTTGGCCACCCAGATGCGCACCCCCTGCGCGCGCGCGTTCTCGAGCAGCGACGTGGGCAGAATCCCCAGATCGCGCGCGATGTCGGCGCGCTGGGAAGGCGTGGTCTCGGCGTCGAGCATGGCGTCGACGAGGGGAACGTTGATGCGGTAGCGCTCCGCCAGGCGGTGCAGGTCTTCGGGCGACGACGTGGGCGCCAGCATCTCGAAGCGCACGGCCGGGTGCATGCCCTTCTGGTGAGGACGGAGCAGCGGCACGGCCTGGTAGACCTTCTCGTAGTCGGCCTCGGTGAGCTTCACGGGCTTCTGCGCCGAGGCGGGCACATCGGCGAGCACGGCAGCGGGGGCGTCGTCGAAGGTACGCACGGCATCACTGCCCTGGCGCGCCGACAAGACGGGCTGCGTCTGCTCGACAACGACCACCGCGGGCGCGGTGACCGACCCGCCGCCCCCACATCCCGCCAGCGACAGCGCAGCCGTGAAGGCGATGCCCCAGGAGCGCAGCAGGCTCGCCCGAGACCCTCCCTCAGCCGATGCGTCAGCCGACGAGACGCGTGTGCAGAGCATATCAGCGTCTGCCGACCTGAGATCGGCACCGCGGCGTTCCGACGATGCGTTGGAAGCAGCGGTGCAGAGCCCAGGGCGAACCGCCCGCGCGAATGTGTCGCCGATCGAGCGCGACACAGAGCCCTCGCTGTTCGACTCCGCGGGGGCGCTGATGGCGGGGATCACGGGATAAGGCGATGCCACGGCCAGCTTCCCCGAGACGCTGCTGGACGCGCTGGTGGCGGAGATCACGGTGCAGGGCGATGCGACGCCAGTGCGGATGCCGATGTTCATCGCTCGAAACGTCCCTCTTCCTCACGACGAGACAGACAATGGCTCGAAGCGCTCAGCAACGCCCTCAAGAGCCGTCAGCCCATCCCGCCCTTTCTGCAATCGTAGGGGGCTGGCCTGAAAGCGTCCTGAATTCGGCCGACACTTGAGCACCAGCGCAATCACGCAGGACGTGGGCCATAACCTCCCAGGTCACCCCCGCACGCGCAAGAGAACCGCTG